>CAMAYN010000035.1 GCA_945862285.1 Akkermansia muciniphila
AACTATTTCGCCTTCTTCCGCTCCTTGATCCAAGCAAAAACGACGGGCAGGAGTGAAAATCCAATAATGCCGAAGACGACAAGTTCAAAATTCTCTTTGATGACTGGAATCGAGCCGAAGAAATAACCCACAGGAATCAGGGACCCAACCCAAATGAAGGCACCGATGACGTTGAAGCTCATGAAGCGGCGAACACACATTTTCCCCGTTCCTGCTACGAAAGGTGCGAATGTGCGGACGATGGGGACAAAGCGAGCAATGATAATGGTTTTCCCTCCATATTTGACAAAAAATTCCTGGGTTTTTTCAATATGGGATGGCTTAACGATGCGGGGGAATTTGCGTTGCATCCAACCGCCACTCGTTCGTCCGATCCAGTAATTACAGATATCGCCTAAGACGGCGGCAACGAACATCAGAATGCCGCAGAGCCAGAGATTCAAGTTCGCGGTGTGCGCGACGGCACCACAAGCGAAAAGAAGTGAATCACCCGGAAGAAAGGGGGTGACAACGAGACCTGTTTCGCAAAAAATGATCAGAAACAAAATGGCATAAATCCATACGCCATAGTTCTGAACTAATACGACAAGTTGGTCATCGAGATGGAGAAAGTAGTCGAGGATTTCCTTCATGCGCGGTGATGGTAGGCAGACCAGCAAGAGATTGGCAATCTAGGATGATAAGAAATTTTTTCGTATCGGGTATTCGACGATAGAAATGATCGTTGTAACATGGCGGCGTCGATTGATCTCGTGGTTTTGAGGTTGCGTAACATCAACAATGAGAATAGCTTCTCCGCGATGAGCGCCTGTCACGGACCACAAATGAAAATGGATGCCTCCCTCCACTTGGAGCGCAAACCGGATTGGATTAAAGTTCGGTTGCCGAACAATCCTGTATTTTGGTCAACCAAGAGCTTAATTACTGATTTAAAACTCGTCACGGTGTGCGAAGAAGCTCAGTGCCCGAATCGTTGGGAATGCTGGAGCCAAGGCACGGCTACTTTCATGATTGCTGGGGAAAAATGTACCCGAGCCTGTGGATTTTGTGCCGTAAAAACCGCGAAGCCTGATGCCCTAGAGGCTGATGAACCCGCGCGGGTGGCGGAGGCGACGCGGCGCATGAAGTTACGCCACGTGGTGATTACCGCAGTGGCGCGTGACGATTTGCGCGATGGCGGTGCGGAACATTTTCAGAAAACCATCGAGGCGGTGCGGGCATTAAATCCTGGAATTATCATCGAAGTGTTAGTTCCTGATTTTAATGATCGAGATTGGGCTTTGCAGATGGTCATGGACGCTCGTCCGCATATTTTCAATCACAATATTGAGACCGTAGAACGTCTGACGCCACTCGTTCGTTCTCGCGCGAAATACCAACGCAGTTTAGCCGTCCTGAAAAAAGCCAAAGCCATGGTGAACGGCAGAGTGGCTACGAAGAGCGGCATTATGTTAGGACTTGGCGAGACTCGGGATGAGATTTTACGCGCGATGGATGATTTGTTAGAGCACGACGTTACCGTTCTAACCATGGGGCAATATCTGCGCCCCACGCCGCGTCATTTACCGGTGGTGCAATACATCCACCCTGATCAATTTGCGGAGTACAAACAAATCGCTATCGATAAAGGCTACCGACACGTTGCCAGCGGACCGTTGGTGCGCAGTTCGTATCATGCCGCCGATTTCCGTCCTGAATTGGACATTTTGGACGAGATCGATAAGCTGCCGACGGCAAGAATTGCGCATTTGCAACCGGAAGACTTACCCTTGCCGGAAGCTCGTGTCGATTTATTAACCAATACCATGCAATTCCAAGACGCGGGAATCTAACCAACGGTAAGTATGGTGGATGAAATCAGCTATCTTCCTCCGCATTTTTCGATAGAGGAAGAATTGCGTGAGCAGTTAAGTAACCGCGTAGGATCACAACGTTGCGTGCGCAGTGCCCGCGAAATGATTTTGGTCTTACATGATGTTCCTGAGCCAGGTATCCCTGAGAGAAAAGCACGATTTTTTTGGCGAGATCAAAATGCTCACTGGCACGGGGCCGAGAAGCCCAAGCTCACCGAACTTCACGAACTATTAGATGCCTACGCACGCGCCATTGATGTGCATGAAGCCGTCGTAGATGATGCAGATACGGCAGAGGAAATTTTTTCGATTCTCCGCCATTCGGGGCCCTTGCTGCGCAGTTCGCGGAATTTGCATGCGGCGTTGGTCGATGCCTCGGTGCATAGTCCCAAGGATCGCGAGTTGCGGACGTTGAAAGATCGGGCGCAAGAAAATGAACGTGCTGCGGAATTGCTCCACGCGGATGCGAATGTGGCATTGGAATTTTTCCGCGCCGTGCAGGCTGAGGAGCATGCAAAAAATAGCGAGCAACTTGCCAGATTAGGATTTCGGCTGAATTTGTTAGCCGGATTTTTCTTACCACTAGTAGCCTTGGGTGGTTTGATGGGAATGAATGTGAATTTACCTGCGTTCGTTAAGGATGGCTTTTGGGCGATATTTTTCTGGGGGCTGCTTTTTGGTAGTTTGATCTTGTTACTGGTGGGTATCAGTACGGGATCGAAGTCGAATCCGAAATAATTTCATGCATCTTGCTCACTTCCAGATGTTTGGTCTGCCTCACCTCGTGGGTGTGCTCGCTTCGATCTTGTTTGCCTATTTCATGCTTCGGGTGAATCGCTCCCCTTCCCTAGCAGCACGGAAAAAGCAGCAGATCAATGTGGCCCTCGCGTGGTCTCTCATCATTTCGGTGGCCATGGATCCGTTATTGATTTGGTTGCGCTTTGGTGAAAACCCGCAACAAGCGCAAGACATCATACGAGAGATTGGTCTGCCTTTTTATCTATGTGATGTGGTGTCAGTTATCATGGCGATTGCCCTGATGAAAAATAAGCAACGATTCGCAGAAATCGGCTATCTCTGGGGCGTCGCGGGAACGGTGCAAGGGTTGATTACGCCGACTCTAACATTTTCGTGGGACTGCCCCGAGTATTATGCTTTTTTTGTCCAACATGGAGGTGTGCCAGCGGCGGCAATTGCTCTAACATTTGGATCAAAGATCCAACCACAAGCGGGGGCGTTTCGTCGGGCGATGTTCTGGAGTTGGGGTTACATGAGCAGCGTGTATTGCTGCAATATGATCTTCGGTGCAAACTACGGATTTCTGAATGGCAAACCAGATATAGATTCACTTTTCGACTTCATGGGACCCTATCCTTGGTATCTCATCACGTTACAAGTGGTTGCATTTAGCCTATACTTTTTACTGCTGTTGCCATTCCGCAAAATGGGAAAACCGGTAGCTAGCTGATATGCGGCACGACTCCGCTTAATACGAGGATGGCGACGACGCTCGCCGCAGCAACTCGGTACCAACCGAACAGCTCCAGCCCGTGGCTTTGTAGATAGGAAACGAGCCACTTTACAGCGATTGCAGCAGAGATGGCAGCGGCGAGCATGCCAACGCAAGTAGGTGCTGCACCATAATGAGTCCAGAGTAACTTCGCTCCGCCAAACCACGTGTCGTATTCAGGTAAGGCATCAATCTTCCAAACGGCTTTTTTTGCTGTTGCCGCAGTAAGAGTTAACACACCTAACAGAAATGAATATTCGACTGCTGCTTTGACGGATAGACCAACCAAGATGCCGCCTACGATCGTCATTAAACTGCGACTTGTTCCTGGCCACATGGCGACGCATTGCATCAAGCCAATCACCAGTGCCATCTTCCATGTGATCTCTAACAGACTTTTCCCATTGGATTCTTTCCCTTGCTTTTTCTTCCAAAAAGCAACGCCGAGAATCGCCAATCCGCCGACAAACCAAGCGGATACGATGGGCCATAAAAACATTAATTTTTCATCGATGAAATCATTGAGTAACATCCCTAACACAGCCGCGGGCATAAAGCCAATGATGATAGCCTTAAGCATTTGCCATCCTTCTTGATCGCGACCTAACAAGCCGAATATCATTTTTTTCACATGTGCCAAGTACAGGCCTAAAACGGCAATAATGGCACCTCCTTGAATGCAAATCGCAAAGGTATCTGCGGCAATTTTATCAGTAGCATTCAACGTGCCTACACCCATCAATTGTTGCGCGACGACTAAGTGTCCCGTCGAGCTAATGGGTAGATACTCCGTGATCCCTTCGATCAAGCCGAGCAAAATGGATTGCCATAACTGCATGCGCGAAAAGAGTGGCGAAATTGTCAGATTGCAGCAAGACATTTCGCTTGCGATTTTCATTTCACAGGGCAATGATCCCGCCGTCCTATGAAGCGCCAATATTTAAAATTCGTCAGGCGTTTCTACAAGTTGTTGCGAGACCCGAAGGTGCGGAAAAATCGATTTTTTTCCGGTATCGCCTATAAGATCGCGAATCGCCGCTTGTGGATTCCCTGCAGAGCCACCGTATCTCACGGATTGGCGATAGGGATGTTTTTTTCCATGATGTTGCCTTTGCCCTTTCAGGGATTTTTTGCAGCCTACTTTGCTATTCGATCGAGAGCGAACATTCCATTTGCTATGTTGGCCGTATGGATTTCGAATCCAGGAACTGTAGTGCCGCTGGCCTATATGCAAGAGCGACTTGGTGAATTTTTACATTCCAAACTTGGAGTGCCGATGCTGGAATTTTTGAATTACTCGCAAAAAGTACCATTTCTAGAAACACGCTGCAATGTTTCCAATTTCGTCGTCGGCATGGTTATGAGCGGTGTGATTGCTTCCGCTTTATCTTACCCCTTGGTTCACCTGTATTCCTTGATTTTTCCTGATCAAATCCCCGCTCGCAGAACTACTAGAAACCGCGATGTGATGAGAAAACAATAAATCAATGGGATGGCGAATTTTCCGACTTACCGAATTTCACAGTGCTCATTTCAGCACCGTTGGCAGAACCGAAGAGAGTAGGAGTAGGCGTAACCGGAAAGTGAAACACGAATTTCTCCTCGGCGAGTTTGCTATTTACACGGCGTTGGTGAAGGATGGCTGATAAAAATCCAGCCAGTAGAATCATGGCTGCAATTGTCAACTTCATACCTGATTCCGAAATGATGGAGGTATCTTTCAGCGTTGTATTCGCGGCGAATTCCCCATAGGTATCCATTAAAGCAGTGGATAATTCATAGCAGCTATCCATCGGATCATATCCTTTCACTTCCCCTTGAAGTTGTTTGCGATCCGAATTGGTCTTGATCCGCTTTTCCCAGGTTTGCTGAAGTTCTCGATCATAATGTTGAGGAACCAATGAGGGTGTCCAATCTTCGCGTGAAGAATCCTCATCAATCGGTCTTATTGATAAATTGAATGAGCCTGAATCGACTTCATAGATCAAAACGAAGCCTTGGTTGTTTTGCAGTAAAGTCTTCCTCTTATCATTCGAAAACAACATCAGGTTATTTCCATACGAAGTGGAGGAAGTTGTAATAATATGGAGCGGGCAGCCGTGCTTCTGTTGGAAAGATCTGAGCATTTGCTCCAATTTGGCAGCTTTTTTGGGATCGCGATAAAAGGCCTTTGCTTCATCATGCAAGAAATAGAAGTTATCTTGCGCTAGCTCAACATCCATACTCTTGGAGGGAAACATGCCCACAAGTAAGAAAAACATGGCGCATAAACCGCATGAGAAAGTGGCACTTTTCACTTTGCTCGCTAGCATTTCAATTCCCGACTGTATCAAACGTAAAATCATTTTATCCTCTTTATTCCTTTGTAGTCCCGCGGACACTGACAGTAATAACCGATTTTTTGCAACCGACTACCCCCTCAATTGGGGGGGAGGTTGGGGGTGCAGAAAGGAATAGCCATGCGTTGTATGTCGGAATACCCGCCGTCAGTATGCTTAAGGCGCCAATTTTGCAATACAAATTAGTGCAAATTTCTCACTAAAAAAATGTTCCCAGCTTACCTTAGCCCACAGGCTTTACGAACACGCTCAAGAACCACCGAAGCTGTCTCGCGAGCTTTTGCGGCACCTTGACGTAAAATTTCGTCAACGTACGCGGCATCAGCGAGAATTTCTTCTCTCCGATGGCGCATCGGCGAAAAATAGCTCCAATATGCCTCCCAAAGTTGCTGCTTGTAATGGCCGTAGCCTAGCCCGCCTTGACCAAAACTCTCGACCATTTGTTGGTATTCCGCATCGTTCACGAATAATCGATACAATGCCAAAATCGTCGAATTTTCGATTGGTTTGGGATCTTCCACAGGGGTCGAATCGGAAACGATTTTCATGAAAAGCTTACGCAAAGGCTTTTCCTCACCAAAAAGTGGGATGGTATTATGATACGATTTACTCATTTTTTGTCCGTCCAAGCCCGGCACAATAGCGGCATCTTCTTGCATCAAGACTTCTGGAATCGTTAAGGTAGCATCACCAAGAGCTTCGTTGATTTTTACGGCGAGGTCACGTGTGACTTCCAAATGCTGTTTTTGATCTTTCCCCACCGGCACAAGATTCGAATCATAAAGCAAAATATCTGCGGCCATGAGCACAGGATAAGCAAATAAAGCATGATTCGCAGAGATTCCCTTCGCCACTTTATCTTTGTAAGAGTGGCAGCGTTCCAACAAGCCCATCGGGCAAACGGTAGAAAGAATCCATGCTAATTCATTTACTTCTGGGACGTCGCTTTGGCGAAAAATCACTGCCTTTTGCGGATCCAAACCACACGCAAGGAAATCAATAGCTAAATCCCGGGTATTCACACGCAGCTCGGCACCATCGTGCAGCGAAGTCATGGCATGGTAATTCGCAATGAAATAATAGGCCTCGCCTTGCTCTTGAAGACGGATCGCTGGCTCCATCGCCCCGAAGTAATTGCCAATGTGAAGTTTGCCTGATGGTTGAAGACCTGTGAGAATGCGCATCGGCGAGACTATGTGTAGAATCTCAACTGCATTCAAGGCTGAGTGCATTATTTTTTCATTTTATCGAAAGAGTTCTTGTCAAGCGAGGCTTCCAAGAATAGTCTTTCCCCATGCAGAACTACCTAATGCTTGGGCAAATTGGACCGCAAGAAATGATGATCGTATTTATCATCATTTTACTCCTTTTCGGGGCGAAAAAAATCCCCGAACTCGCCCGCGGACTAGGAAAGAGCATGGGAGAATTCAAAAAAGCTCGTGAAGACTTTGAGCGTGAAATCACCACTGCAGAACACGATGTGAAATTTCGCGAACCGACAAAAAAGCAAACCCGCGATGAAATCGACCACGCAACGAGCGATTCAGCACCGACTGAATCTTCCAAAAAAGGATCACAGGACACTTGATATGATGATTCCACTTCGCCGTCTAACTCGCACCCCGCTCATCGGGGTGTTTTTTTTCTGGGGCATTTTTGCTAGCGTTTCTTGTGAAAAGAAAACTCGTTCAGCAAATGCTTCGGACCTTTCATCCTCACTGCCGTCCGTGGACGAGGTTTTGTCGGCAACAGATGGACTGAACCAGAATAAGCCCACGACAAGCTCTGCCACTCAAGCCACCCCAGTCACTCCTGCCGTTGAGGGCACAAGCGATTCGCCATCAACTACCCCCACCCTGCGATTCACCGCCTACAATGTCGCGAATTGGCTTATTTTGGAAGATCGCTTTGATTACGACACAAAAAAAAGTTCAAAAAACGCACCAAAACCAGCGGACGAAAAAAACGCCGTGATTGACATCCTCCTTTCCACCAAACCTGATGTGATTGGACTATGCGAAATTGGTACTCGTGAAGATCTCGCGGAGATTCAGCAACTGCTAAAAGCAAAGGGCCTCGACCTTCCCGCTTCGCATTTTTCTGGTGGCATTGATCAAACGCGTCACCTCGGCCTTTTATCGAAGTTTCCCATCGTTTCCACCGCGCAAGCGAGTAAGCTCGATTACGTCATTGCTGGGAAATCGAACTCCATGCAACGTGGGATTTTGGATGCCACCGTAAAAACACCCGATGAAAGATTATGGCGCTTCCTCGGCGTACATCTCAAATCAAAGCGCGAAGTGGACGGCGGAGATCAAAATCTCATGCGGATTAACGAAGCGCAGTTATTGCGTCGGCATATTGAAGGCATCCTGAAAGAGGATGCACAAGCACGATTGATTTGCTATGGGGACTTCAATGATACCCGCCGCACCAGTCCGCTGCGCATTGTGCAAGGTTCCTATAATTCTCCTACCTACATTGCTCCGATCGCGCTGCGTGACTCACGCGGCGAGTTATGGACTCATTATTGGGAGCGGGAAGATGTTTATGCTCGGATCGACTATATTCACTACAGCCCTGCTCTCAAGGCAGAGGTCATCTATCAAGAGTGTGGAATCGTCGATCTCCCGAATTGGCGTAAGGGTTCCGATCATCGCGCTATCAAAGCATCGTTCCGCTAATTTTCTCATTTTTCTGTGAAATCCATACAACTCAAATATCTTACCTATCACCCGAATGTATGGGGAAGGATGATCGGTGAAGTCTCGCAAAACTGCCAGCCAGGCGACCTTGTGAAAGTCCTCGACAAAGCAGGCAACCCCTTCGGTATCGGATTCTATAATCCACGTGCCAAGATTCCCTTGCGCATGGCAGCTCATGGCGATGTTGAACCTCACGAAGCATATTTTCTCGATAATATCACATCTGCTGCGCATTTACGACGGAATGTCCTCAAGCTCGATGATTTATCAGAAGCCTATCGTGCCATCCACGGTGATTCCGACCGTTTCCCAGGCTTAGTTGTGGATAAATATCGTGATGTTTTATCCATGGAAGTCACCTCCCTAGCCGCATGGCAACGACTCGACGCTTGGATTCCCGCTTTCCATGCGGCTTATGGCACATCACGCTCACGCATTCAAGTGGATCGCGAGATTGCCCTCATGGAAGGCATTCCCCTCTCCCCTCACCCGCTACACGAAACCATCAAACCGCTGAAATGCCGCGAGCATGGAGTTTCTTTTGAAATTCAATTTAATGAAGCGCATAAAACGGGGTTTTTTTGTGATCAACGAGAAAACCGTAAGCAATTTGGCGAATGGGTCGCAGGTGCTGAAGTCCTAGATCTGTGCTGCTACACAGGAGGATTTTCTGTGAGAGCCGCGCTGAAAGGCGCTGATGTCACTGCTGTTGATCTCGATGAAAAAGCCATAGAAATGGCAAAACGCAATGCCAACATCAATCAAGTGCGGGTGAAATACACCCATGCCGATGCCTTTACTTGGGCGCGCACGATGATCGAAAATGGCCGAAAGTGGGATGTCGTTTTAGCCGACCCGCCTAAGTTCATTTTCGGAAAAGATGAAGAACGTCTCGGCTATAACAAATATTGTGACCTCAACTCACTGGCTCTGAAATTAGTCCGCCCCGGCGGCCTGTTTGTAACATGCTCTTGCTCTGGTCAACTCGATACTTATGAGTTTGAAAGGCTCGTCATTTCTTCAGCTCACCGTCAGAATCTACGGCTACAAATCCTACAACATAGCGGTGCCGGCCCAGACCACCCGATCCTTTCGAACTATCCAGAGTCTCGCTACCTCAAGGTCGTATGGGCACGTGTTCTTTGCTAGCAGCATCAAATGAATCTGGAAATTCTGCCCGTCTGTGGTAGAAAAAATCGCTCGTGATTTACGTATTGAACAGCAAACCTCATCAACAAAAATGAGCTTATTGCCCAAGCCATCCCCACGCGTCAGCAGGGTCGAACTCCCCGCCGTTGCCACATTTGGTTGGCAAGTTCGCATGCAACGAAATGGACAAAAAATCTCACGATTTTTTTCCGATCGCACCTACGGCAATGCAGAAGAATCCTACCATGCCGCCCGATCTTGGCGCGACAATACGTTAGCCGAATGGAACGCCATCGCCCAAGCGAGAACTTGCAATCGATCATCCAGAAATATCTCAGGCGTGGTTGGCGTTTCACGAATCCGCGTCCGGGCTAGCAACGGCACGGAATACGAATTCTGGCAAGCGACGTGGTGCCCAATCCCGGGAATTCGCAAGACCGCCCGATTTTCCATCCTCCGTCACGGCGACGCAGTAGCCTACCAATTGGCCATCGAAGCACGGCAACGCGGCGTCGAGTAAATGGCATTTTTGCCCGTTGTCGTTATTTACTGCTCAGCATTGATCAGCGATTGCGTTAGCCACAATTTTTTCCGTAATGCTTCTACAGAGGCTCTCACCTCAGCTTCTTTTTTACTTTTTCCACGACCTTGCGCTAAAATGAGCTCCTTCCAAGTTACCTGCACATGAAAAACCTTACGATGATCTGGCCCACTTTCGCCAGTGACGCGATAGCGCGGCGGCTCGGAGGAAATCGATTGTAACATTTCCTGCAAAGTTCCCTTCGGATTTCCTTGATCCACTTTTTCGGAAATCGAGCTAATTTCTTGCTCAAAAATCTCCAAAACCAATTTGCGTGCCGCCTCGATTCCTCCATCGAGATAAACAGCACCAATTAAGGCTTCAAAGGCATCCGATAACGTCGAAGCTCGCTTCCGTCCCCCACTAGCTTCTTCGCCTTTTCCTAGCAAGATGTAGCTTCCTAACTGAAGCGATGAAGCAAATTGCGCCAAAGCATCACGAGAAACGAGTTGGGCACGTAATTTCGTCATCCGCCCTTCTGGGTAATCTGGAAACATTCGAAACAAATACTCCGTGAGCAAAAGTTGCAACACCGCATCGCCAAGAAATTCCAGACGTTGATTATCGAACTGCGCCTTGTGCGTTTCGTATGCCAGACTTGGATGAGTCAAAGCCTCCGCTAACAATAGTGGGTTGCGGAATTTATAATTAATTTTTACTTCGATGCTTTCCATAAAATCAGAGAGTCCTTCTCTCCCTACCGACATCCATCAAAGAAAAAACGAGGCGAAACAATATACCTATTCCCTGATACATCCGAAAGGAAAGATGGGGTAATCGACGGGACTCGAACCCGCAACAACCAGAATCACAATCTGGGGCTCCACCATTGAGCTACGACTACCATTATCATCGGGGGACACGGAAAGTAATCAACATCGAATAGATAGCAAGCCAAAAAATTAGAAAAATTTTATGATCAAATAAAATGCCATCGGCAAAGTAAGCTTGTACGCTTTTCCACATTTCTATTTCCGTGGCGCTTGAAATTCCACAGGTTGGCTGATGAAGTCCGACAAAACGACAAACAACAACTTCAACGAAAACGTAATGACAACATACCAAATAATAATGCGCCAGGTGAATGATCGATTGCATTCACAGATACGATCAATGAGGAAAAAGAGCGCGACAACTTGTACGGGAATACGAAAGATCGTGACGGGCGGCGGCACAAGCCAGGTAAAGATCATGCTGATGACGGCCAGTCCTAGTGTGCAGGTCAATGCCTCTCTGTAACTTTGCTCGGGATCACGAGACTTAGTAAAGATCACGATCAAAAGCCATACCAGCGCTAACGGTGCGAGATGGGTTAGGGTGAAAGAAAAATACATGCTTGAATTTGTATAGGAAATACATCCGGGGTTGTCTGTAATTTTTATAGAAAAGAGCAATCGAGTGTTTCGTTCTTGCGGTCAATCGGCGATTGTGGAACTTTCCTCGGCAGTATGAAATCTGAATCAATACTACGAATATTCTTGCTGTGCTTTTTCTTATTCACAGGTCTCGCAAAGTCGGAAGAAGTTGCGAGCTTGGACAAAGAGATCGATCAAAAATTCGGAGAGATCATCAAGCCATTTGTAGATGCTGTTTTCTATGAGGTGAAAATCGGGGAAACCAATATTTTATTAGTGGTTTTCTGGTTGGCGTTGGCAGGGATGGTTATCACCTTCCTTTTCCGCTTTATCAATCTTCGAGGATTTTCTTTGGCCTTAAGGACAGTAAAAGGAAAGTATAGCTTGCCTGACGATCCAGGCGAGGTGACGCATTTTCAAGCGTTGACGGCTGCGGTTTCTGGAACAGTAGGATTAGGTAATATTGCGGGTGTGGCGATTGGCATTCACAATGGTGGGCCAGGAGTCGCATTCTGGCTTTTCTTAAGTGGCTTTCTGGGAATGACGACGAAATTCGCCGAGTGTACATTGGGGGTGAAATACCGGATCTTCGACCATGAGAAGCGGGTGCATGGCGGACCGATGTATTACTTGCGCACAGGGCTAACAGAACGCGGCTTACGCCCCTTGGGTTTAGTCTTAGCATTCCTTTTCGCTGTCTTTTGCGTATTTGCCTCGTTTGGTGGCGGTAATATTTTTCAAGTCAATCAGGTGACGAGTCAAATGGTCAACATCACAGGCGGAGACGCTTCCTTTTTTGCTAACAAACAATGGGTATTCGGTTTGATTATGGCGTTGATGACTGCATTGGTGATTATTGGCGGGATTAAGGGAATTGCCAAAGTTACTGACAAGCTCGTCCCGCTCATGTGTGCCGCCTATGTAGTAAGCTGCATGATTGTGCTGATGGGGAATGCCAGTGCCATACCAGCAGCTTTGTCGATGATTTTCACGGAGGCCTTCCAGCCACGAGCGGCGATTACTGGAGGATTACTATCGGTGTTTATTTGGGGGATGCGCCGAGCGACATTCTCGAATGAAGCAGGTATTGGCTCGGCTCCCATCGCCCATGCTGCGGCGAAGACACGCCGCCCTGCCTCGGAGGGAGTAGTGGCATTGATCGAACCATTTCTTGATACCGTAGTAATTTGCACCATGACAGCCCTAGTCCTGTGTGTGTCCATGAAATTTGATGGAGCAACAGGAACCTACACGATCAATGGGGTAAATCAGGTGCTGGGAGCCAAGGTCGATGACAGCACTAAGGTGGGCATCGCGTTGACTTCTGCGGCATTTGAAACGATTGCTCCATTTTTGAAATATGTGCTATTTTCCTGCGTTTTTCTTTTTGCTTTTTCCACGCTCATTACTTGGAGTTACTATGGGCTACAGGCGTGGCAATACCTTTTCGGGAAAAATCCCATCGCGGCTTGGTCATACAAAGTTATCTTCTGTCTGATCATCGTGGTTGGTTCTTCGGCATCAATGGAAAATGCGACAGGATTTTCCGATGCCTCACTTTTTGCCATGAGTATTCCGAATTTGATTGGCGTGTATTTGCTCTTGCCAGTGGTGCGCAGAGAATTTGAGCGTTTTTTGAAATTTTCAAAACGTGTGGATACAGGTACGCCGATCGAGGAAGCTGATCGTCTCGACCGTGAAGAAAATCAACATACTCATCAAGGGAAGTAGCATCGTCGCATGGCTCGCCAGTATAAAATCCACACCACTCAGCCTGCGCACGCCTCCGGCATCGATTACGCGAAGGAACTCAACCCCGAGCAATATGCTGCCGTCAGTTCTCCCGAAGGCCGCGCCCTCGTCATCGCTGGAGCTGGCTCGGGGAAAACCCGCACCCTCACTTTTCGCGTCGCTTGGTTGCTGGATCACAATATTTCCTCCCGCAACATCCTCCTATTAACCTTCACCAACAAAGCCGCTCGCGAGATGATCCAACGCGTTCGTGAGCTTGTAAAACAAGACACTGCCGACCTTTGGGCGGGCACTTTCCACTCCATAGGCAGTCGCATCCTGCGCAAGCATGCTGAAGAAATCGGCTTCACCCGTTCCTTTACCATTCTCGATCGCGATGACCAAAAGAGCATCATCAATAGCATCGTCGGCACGATGGATGTAAAAAAACATGGCCGCCGCTTTCCCAAAGCCGATGTCCTCATCGGCATCATTAGCCTCGTCGAGAATACTGGCAAATCGCTCGAAGAAATGGCAGAAGATGGTCACCCACATCTCGAAGATTGGTTTGAGGAAATCTCCACCATTTACACTACCTACAAGCAGAAGAAGATCGATAGCAACTCCATGGACTTCGATGACCTACTTGTGCGCACCGTCGCTCTGCTAAAGGAACGCCCTGACTTGCTCGCCCTCTATCAGAAAAAATTCCGCCACATCCTCGTAGATGAATACCAGGACACCAACAGCGTGCAAACCGAACTGGTAGAACTCCTCGAAGGCGAATCGAATAGCCTCATGGTCGTAGGCGATGATGCGCAATCGATCTATTCATGGCGGGGTGCCAACATGGCAAACATCCTCAAATTTCCTCAATCCGGCAAACCCTGTCGCATTTACGCCATCGAGACGAACTACCGCAGCGTGCCAGAAATCCTTGATCTCTCGAACGAAGCCATACGTGCTAATACCGAGCGATTCGATAAAAACCTCCGTGCGTTCCGTCCTTCCGAAAGCCTCAAACCCGCCCTGGTCAATGTCGATGATGCCAATAGCCAAGCCGCCTTCGTCACCCAGCGCATCATGGAAGTCATGGACGAAGACAACATCGCTGCGGATGAAATCGCAGTGCTTTATCGCGCCCATTTTCAGAGCATGGAAGTACAAATGGCTCTTACCTCGCGCGGCATACCCTTTCAAATCACAAGTGGCCTGCGGTTTTTCGAGCAAGCCCATATCAAAGACATCAGCGCCTTTCTGCGCTTCGTTTGCAATCGCCGCGATGAAGTCGCCTTCACTCGCATGGTGCAACTCCTCACCGGCATCGGCCCTGGTGCTGCGGATAAACTCTGGCTCAACTTGTGCAACTCTGGCTGGCATACCAAAGAACAGCCTCCCGAAAAATTTTCCTCCATTTTACAAAAGTTTAAAGTACCTAAAAAAGCTGAAGAAGACTGGCGACAACTCGGCTACATTCTTGATGAACTCTACAACGGTGTCGCCTTTGCTAAACCCGCGGACATGATCTACTCCGTGGTCGAAGGATTCTACGGCGACTACCTAAAATCCTCCTTCGACAACAGTGAACAACGCCGCAGCGATGTCGATAAGCTCCGCGACTTCGCCAATGGCTTCGATGACATTTTATCCTTCCTCGAACAACTCTCCCTTCTCAGCAACACCGACGGTGATCAAGATGGGAGAAAAGACGACAACACCCCAAAAATCACCTTATCATCGATCCATCAAGCGAAGGGCTTGGAATGGAAAGTCGTTTTTCTCATCGGCCTTGTAGAAGGGCAATTTCCGATAGGGCGCGTCATGGAATGCCCCGACCACACCATGCTGGAGGAAGAACGTCGGCTTTTTTATGTAGGCATTACCCGCGCGAGAGACCAACTCTACATGACCTATCCTATGGTGAATCCTAAGTCCTACACTGGAGAATATTTGCTGCGCCCCTCCCGCTTCCTTGGCGACTTTCCCCAAGAAATGGTAGAAACATGGAACGCTTCATCGAGCTGGGAAGAAGATGACGAAGCGCCGTTTTAATAATCTCTACGACAGAAAATCCGCATCGACCAAGCGCAGAGGAGAATTTGAAAAACAGCCGCGCTAAGATAAATTTCCGCCCACGTATAACGCTCACTGAGTTGCTTCGTGATCTGTGCTGATGAAGGGAAACGGGATTGACTCGAAGTAACATCCGAACGACTGGGATCTTCCAACTGAATCAGCCGTATCAAGGATTTGGTGCATTCGCGCGTTTTGGGAATGTAAACATTTACCTCATGTTGGATTTCCGTCCAGCGTTGCAACCATAGAGGAACAGGATCAGCGGTATCTTTCAGTTGCCCTGTTTTCCAATCGATGGACGTTCCCAGGGCCGGATAGATTTTTGTGGTTTGGTATAAGACTTCTTCAATCCACTGAGGAATCAATGTAAAAGCCCAAAACACCAATGTGAGAAGAAGAGAAAACAGGGTGGAGCGTGTTTTCACGCCCATGAAAACACAGACAGAATACAGAATGCCAAACGCGAAGGAAATCACAGGAATGGCCCAAAAAATCGAAAAATTCCAAAACCCGAGTCGATAGCGAAGTCCGATGAAGACGATGCCACAAAAAACACTCGTTTGCAGAAAGACAAACAAATGCCCAGTGAGGTATTTGAGAAAAAATAAACGCTGGCGGGAAATCGGTTTGGACAGTGGGATCTCGATGGAGCCACTTTCCATAAACCGAGGGAAAATCTGACACGTCGAGATCAGAGCTAGCAAAATGGCAAACCACGCTAACCACCAGTCGATGAAGGCATTTTGAAAAATGTAAATATAGACCATTTTACCGCCCTCGTCACCAAGAAGGGATAGGTCGAACTCAAATTCTAATAACCCAAAGAAAATGCTAAACGATGATTGCCCGATACGAATCGAAACAAAAACCAAGGCCAGTAGCAAAGAAATCGCGAGAGCGATGGCGAAAATTTTGCTCGCACGTAGCATGCGGATTGAGTCGAGAAGGACTGTCCAAGCCTGAATCATTTTTTGGTTACGTTGAGGGTTAATGCTTGGCGATTTTGCCCGCGCGCTTGATCGATGGTATGCAGATACAAGTCCTCCAGAGAAAGCCGATGTTCGTGAATGGATGTGATGATAACATCCCCCGCACGAAGCCGATCAATCACCGGTTGCAAGGCTGTCGCATGCTCCACCCGCACTGTGAGTTTATACTCGTGTGAGGTGAAATTTTGCTCTTGGCACCATGTCATCAGAGAAGTCGGCAAGGGATTTTGATGAGTGACTTCATAATGCCATTCATCGCCGCTCAGATCACACACCGCACCGGCAAGTAAGATATTTCCTTGATAGAGAATCGCAATACGATCGGCCATTTTCTCGACCTCTGGAAGCAAATGTGAGTTTACAAAAACCGTGCGCCCACCATCGCGAAGACCGATAATAAGATCGCGAAAATCCCGCCGCCCTTCTGGGTCAATACCATCCGTGGGTTCATCAAGAAAAATGACTTCTGGATCATGAATGAGCGCTTGCGCTAACCCGATGCGCTGTTTCATTCCTTTTGAATAGGAGGAAAAACACCGATCTGCATGAGGCAACATATCGACCTCCGCCAGTAGCGCATTGATACGATGAGCGATGGATCTTCGCGATAGTCGGCTCAACCCCGCCGCATATTCGATGATTTGCCTGCCCGTAAGATATTCAGGAAAACGAATATGCTCCGGTAAGTAGCCAACGCGTTCGAGAGTAGGACGATGCCCAATCGCTTCGCCAAGGAGTGTCCCCTTGCATTCTGTCGGCTTGAGGATGGATAAAAGCGACTTGATCAACGTACTTTTCCCCGCGCCGTTTGGTCCAATGAGACCAAAGATCGAACCTCGTGGCACTTGTAAGGATATGCCATTTAAGGCATTGACGGGGACTTTACCGGGATACGTTTTCCGCAGATATTCCAGATCTAAGACCAGATCATTCATTCTAATGCGACTGCTGGTAACGTTCGCGGAATCGCTTTAATAAGTCATTGATGCGATCTTCTTCGCGTTGCCGTTCCGATTGATGATTGGCAGCATCCGCCGTGAGACTCAAGTCTGCCGCGGCGACTAAAGCGTGATTTTCTGTCTTCGAGAATGGGATATTGGTAAAATCCTGCACCGCCGAAGTTGTCGGCTGAATGAAGAATGGGCTTTCGTGCTGATCTAAATCAGCAGTACTAATGTGCGATGGTATATTCTCAGATAATGGCGAACCAGTTTCGGAAGAGGCTGCCATGGTTTTGCTTTCGATGATCGGCTCTGCAGAAAAAACGCTAGGATAAGGAACGCTCGCGGCATCTACTGCGGCTGGGCTAGGCGGCATCTCGACAGCACTTCCGTGAGCTTCGGGAGTGATCTGAGGCGTTTGCTCATTGATCCATTGATCTGAGGAATTTTCGTCAGGCTGATCAGGACCGGTAACAGCATTTCCTGCGCAATAGCTTGGCCAGATGGCCGCAGCGTGACGCAGCAAAGCGCGCGCGTACAAAACCTCATCGGTACGGATTTGATTAATGAAATTGCCAGCTACCACATGACGCGACGACAGTAAATCGATTGCCTGCTCTCGCGTCAATGGTTCCAAGCGTATGGCAACTTCACTAATGCGATCCAGTAACCCATCCGTAATTTTTGGCAAAAAGGCATTTTCCCAAATATCATCATTCACAGCGAGGATCACAGTCATCCTCTCTACAATGCTGCGGAGTGAGGTCAAAAAGGACACCAACTGCAATGCGGAGTCTTGATTCGTAGAAAACGCTTCCAAATCGTCTGCAACTAATACGACACGATGGGTGAGCGACAGAATTTTGAGCAACGTCGTCAATAATTCAAATGGGGAATTCGGCTTAGCCGCAGCAGAAAGCTCCTGCATGATTTCCAGCTTCCGCGATGAAGAATCCGGTTGCTTAATCGCATAGGCAAACAAGGCATTGATCCAAAATCCCACAGCGTGAGCGGGAGCATTGATCATGATCGAGATTTCCTCTGCCAATCGATGTCGCAACACTTCGATATTTTTCCTCACCCAATGCGCCGTAGCAGCGGCGGGGTGATAGAAATCGAATGTCTCCACAGGCCGATACGCAAACGAATGAAGTGCCTGATCGCGATCTTGGCAAGGGAGTTCACCAGAGCGCACCAATGGTTCTAGGCCTAGGGCAAAAATCCGCCGCGTGAGAAAATCCAGCCCCGTCAGGCCACCGCCACCGGGAAAAGGCCGACTGAGGTGCGATATGACATCGGAAATCACCGTTTCGCTATCCAAACGGTTGCCTTCTTCGGGGCGTAACAAAATAAAATCATGCGTTGCCGAATACTGCCGTTGCAGAATGGACAAAAGGTGTGTTTTGCCAAAACCTGCACGAGGTGAGGAGAAAAGAATCGAGTGCCCTGGGGAAGGAAGATGTTGCGATAGAACATCACAAAATTCATACATTGCTGCACTGTTTACCGTTTCCGCATGGCTCAAGGGGGCTGAACTATACACGTGAAACAAATTTCCAAAAGGCGATGAAGATTGCATATTCAATGAATGATTTTGGAGGCTAAATGGATGGTGAATGTTCTTTTGTCGTCGATTCGCAAAAACTATGGCCCGAGTTCGCCTTCTGGGGTGGGCATGGGCGTTGGAATTCTGATGGAATTGCTAGGGGTGTTCGTGGCTCGAATGGCTTTAATTTTTTCATCCAGATCATCAACGGGAGCTGCGGGAGTTCCGCTAATTTTGATGGAAGTCCAAAAATAACCATTATCTTCGGTTAGGAACAACTTGCGTAAATTCGGACTGGTACGGTTATCGTTTAAAAAATCGACTCCTAGCCCCACAAATAAATCCCCCTCGAGTTTTTTGCCATCGGAAGAAATCGTCCCGCGCAATGCCAATTTTCCTTCATCGGCAAAATCAAGATTACTTAGCACCGTGGAATTCTCATTACGCTGCATTACCCCCTCGCATTTATCATCAAATTCATAGCCATTCACTAACTCTTGATTGGCTAACTCGCGACTTAACGTATGGAGAAAGGGAAACATGATCAAAGAAAAAGGCGTGGTTTGACTACCTGAAAATGACGTTTTCACCTCGAAGCTCGACTGATTGCCGATTTGAAAGCGGATGAAACGATTCAGCGAGTCTTTCGTAGTATCAACATTGCCTTTGCAGTAGCTACTAAGCCCATGCGCCATGAGCATATTCATGGGAAATTGCTCCAGCGTTACATCGAAAGTGAGTGGTTCGCTGCTGTAGAGATCGGCATCACCAGAAAAAATGAGCAGACCCGTATTCGTCTTCGAGGCTCGAAGCCCAAAGCGATTAAACTTCGCTAGCCCTTTTTCAAAAACGATCTGTGCACGCTCGATGGCAAATTGTCCGAAGCCACCTAAACTTAGCTGCCCACTCTGAAGGCGCAACTGGGTGCCACTGGGAGTTACCGCAATGGATGACTCTACTTCGTCAGCAGAAGACCATATTTTGCCATCGCTAGCGAGCATTTCAATCCGTGTATTCTGGCAACGATAGTTCTTAAAATTGAATGGCTTACTCGAAGTATTTTCTTCATAACCACGTGGTTGGTCAGGAGTACCTAATTTCATCAACAATTTGCCACTTTTCGCAGTGACATCCGGTCCACCGAGGCGCAGTTTTACGATACTAGAGAGATCAATCGCAGCCTCGATAAACTTCAAATCGAGCTTGTGCAAATGGTTCCCATCTGGCCATTTGAGATTCATTTCTCTTGCCACCGCCTTGTTTGGCTGAACTGAAAATTGGATCATCTCTGGATTCGCTCCTGTGGTTTTTCGGATATTCGCCAGGATATCGTCTCGGAAGGTGCTGCTATTGACATAGAACAGCATCCCTGCAATCGATAGCCCTAAAAGCACGAAACAGAAGAAAGCCACAGCAAGCTGAATCAATCGCACTTTTCTCTGCTTTTTTGCCGCCTCGCGGCGTGGTTGCTCACTGCGCCGTTTGCGTTTTCTGACTCGGTAGGCAACACTACCATCCGCACGAGTTACTAATTCTCCTTTATCTTCAGGTCGTTCCTGAAGTTTATGCAGCATGTCCTGCAAGTTGTAACTTTCGTTCGTGGCGTCTTTGTCGCCCTTACTTTGTTCATCTGACATAAATGATAAATAAAATAAATGTGATCGGATCGTCGGCTGTATTTTGCATGAACTCGTTATCGATCTCGGTAAAGTCCCGCAGCTGGATCTTGTAAATCGACTGTCACCATAATCAAAATCGTGGTTTTAACCGGCTGGAGCACATTGCTTTGAAAAGATTTTCCAATTAAGGGAATACTTCCGAGGAAGGGCACTTGATCTTCCACTTTTTGAATCCGCTCTTCCATCAAACCGCCTAGGACTATCGTTGCGCCATCCGCAATGGAGACCGATGTATTCGAACCAATTTTGCTAAAAATCGGCATTAGAATCCGGTTCGCCGTGAGTTGATTGCCTGACCCGCCTTGCGCGGTAACGGCACCAGCGGGAGGATCCGTAACGTTGGCCACAGTGCTCTGACCGCTATTGATGGGGCTGCCGTAGTTCACAAACCCATCAAAATTCACCAACTCTTGGTTAATGAGAAGTTCGACATATTTACGATCTGGCGACACGACTGGCGAAACTTCTAGCGTTACGCCTACATTGCGCCGCTCGAAATCAACGGGA
Organism: Akkermansia muciniphila; assembly: GCA_945862285.1. Classification (GTDB taxonomy): domain Bacteria; phylum Verrucomicrobiota; class Verrucomicrobiia; order Verrucomicrobiales; family Akkermansiaceae; genus UBA956. The sequence continues at coordinate 20,961 of CAMAYN010000035.1, forward strand.
TGTGCTGGTGTGATGGGAGCCGCACCGCCACCAACGGCTTGAGGGATTTGCGGGGGTTCATACGTTGTGGCATAAGGAAATTCTCGAATGATTTCGATCTTCGATGTTTGCCCGCTACGCGCCATGGTCGACGGTTCCACCATAACATCCACGCCTTTTTTCTGGCTCATACCACGCATCATCATTGCCACACGCGAACCGTTGAGATCTTGGCCGAGTACGGAGAGAAAGCCCGGTGCGCGTTGCGGAGTAGAAGAAAAGCCCGAGGTGGCATTGCGGATTAACTCATCAATGCTACTCGGTACCGCGGCGGTGTCTCCGCTACGCAAGCCAGAAGTTACCGGAGCGGGAATCAAAGCGCCGTTGGAAATGTCTGTGATTGCTTGCCCACTCCCTACAGATCCACCTCCGATGGTGAGGCCGCCACCTACGGCTAAATCATTAAAAATCCAATCGATTCCTAGTTCAGCCAGCTCAACGTTTTGGATTTTGATGACTTTCACGCCAATTTTCACTTGAATCGGCTCGATCTGCGCTTCCATATCCACCAAGTTTTGCACCATGTCTTGCGCGTCCGTGGTGTTTCGTACTGTGAGGCTGGATGTCGCTGCACTGTAATTGGCAAATGCTCCTTCGGGGAACGGAACGCCCAGCTCTTTGAGCTTTTTTTCTGCCGACATTTTCCTCGGCGTCAGTGATTCTTTGGCCGAGTCATCTTGCGCGAAAATATCATCGGTAGATTGCTGTGCGGCGACACTTTCTGTTGATAGAAAATTCGGGCTGACTTTATAAGTGCGAACCACAAATTCCCGAACATCTGCCGCAGCGGGGCGCACCGTGATGACATAGTCACCAACTGTATATTTTGCGCTCACTTGATCGCATATCATTTGCAAAACAACGTAGAACGGCACATTTTGTAATTTCAGGTTGATTCTTTTTGCAGCAATCGCAGCACCTGGCCCTTGAGGATCGTTGCCGAGGTTAATCAAAATGTTAAATCCTTTTTTAAGAGCAGGATCCAAAGTTGAGGAATCTAATGCCCGCGACTGCGCTCGTAAATAATCGATGGCCTCATCCAGTGAAGCGTCTTCCAAATTAATGAAAGGTATGATCATTTTCGCCATTCTCTCTGGAATCAAAGCCGCAACTGCTTCACCTGTGGAAGTAGGATTTTCCATCAGAGGATTGCCGAGAGGGGCGACAGGCATCGCCCAATTCGCCGCAACATCATTCAACATTTCCGAGCGTGTATGATCGAAAGCAGTCCGTTGGTAATCTGACTTTGCTGCCGCAACTTTTTCCAGACCACGTCTTGCAGCAGTGTTGTGGGCATCAATGAGCAAGATTTCTTCGAAGGATTTTTTAGCATCATCGAATTTGCCTAATTGATAGAAGCCGTCCGCCTTATACAATAAACGCCGCACTTGATCCACATCTTTCCCATGTTGCGCAGTCACGGCAGGATTGGTGTGCAGAGGATCTTGCAGTTGATTACGCATCGCCATAGCGGGGCCATGATGTGGAGCCATCTCTGAGTTAAGAACTTGATTGCACAGGGCAAGTGCTCCGGAAATATCCCCGCTACGCTGTAATTCTTGTGCTCGTGCCACAGCGGCATCCCCACAGCGCTCGCCCGTGGCATCGCGAAGATCTTTTACAACGGGTGCGGAGGGCAATAAGGCAAAGGCTTGCGCATATTTCTTCAGTGCCTCCTCGTAGCGAGAGGAACCGTAGGCAACATCTCCTTCCATAATACATTTTTGAGCAGAAATAACGTTTTCCGATTTACGCAGAACATCTTCATTCAGCAGTTTTTGTGCTCCACAAGGCACGCACAGCAAGGCGCAACTCATGATCGCATAGCGCACGCAAGTCCACCTGCGTTGCTGTTTCGACTCAATGTAACTCATAGGGTTGCGCTTTTATAACCATTAAGTTGAAAATTGTAAGTTCAAAATGAACTCTGACGCATTTTTCTTCACATCGGTGATGCCTGAGCGTTTCCTGTTTTATCTAACATCGAGTGGCAAGTGCATTTGAACATAATGCGCTTTCGCAGGCACGCGATTCCATTGCTTTTTCCAGCGCCTCATTCGACTTCTCATCCGTAAGCAAAAAAACATAAAACGTATTTTAATAGCATTCATCCGAACAACTGTTTATCCGAACATAAACTAATGGCAATCTTTTTTTAAAAAATGGGTAAAATTAAGAACGAAAGACCAAGAAACCCTCGTTTAATATTTTGCCTACTTACATTTATGAAAAAAAACATACTTAAAATATCGATCGCTGCGTTCATGGTTGTCACGATTCCGAGCTGCTTTGAAGTGAATGATACAGTAAATCTGAAAAAAGACGGGTCTGGCACGATTGTGGAAGAAATTGTCCTCGGCGGGCAAATGTCACAGATGCTGGGAAATTTTGCCGCCCTTGCTGGTGGTGGTGCCGATGCACCTGAAATTTTTTCCGAAAATACCGCGAATGAACGTGCAGAAAAAATGGGCAAAGGCGTCACGCTGACGAAATTTGAAAAAATCGACAAAAATGGCTCTAAAGGCGCGCGAATGACCTTCAGTTTCAATGACATTAATACCGTAACCCTAGCCTCTTCCGATAGCTTATCAGGAATCCAGAAAATGACACCCGACCAACAAGCTCCAAAAGAGAAACCTATGACGTTTCAATATAAAGACGGCGTTTTGACCATTTCGAATCCCTCCGCCGAGCCTGATCCAGAGCAGGAAGATCAAGCCAAAAAAGCCGCCGCAGAGATGAAAGAAAAATTTGGCGGTGAAATGCCAGACCCCGCATCACCCGAAGGCGCTCAAATGCAAGCCATGATGATGGAAATGTTCAAAGACATGAAAATGTCCGTTACGCTCAATATGGAAGACGGAATTGCCGAGACCAATGCGACCCATCGCGATGGCAACACCGTAACATTAGCGGAAGTCGATTTTGGCAAACTGATGGAAAAACCAGAGAATATGAAAGGGCTGAACCTGCTCGATATGCAAGATCCCGCCGCCATGCAGAAAAATTTAGCGAAAATCCCTGGTGTCAAAGTGGAAATGAAAAAAGAAATCACGATTAAGGTCAAATAATCTCAGTTCCATAGGAGAAATCACATGCCCATCGGGAAATTTCTCCCCTTGGGTATTTTTTCGCACTTTACCACCATGCATCTATCCGCTAACCCTTGCCGCGTCGTGTCATCATTTCCTGTGGAACCATCCCTAGACTCTTTTCTTACCCTCGCTACGCAAGGGAACATTGTTCCTGTTTACACCCAATATGCCGCAGATTTTGAGACACCGCTTTCGGCATACCTGAAACTCCGCGATGGTCAGTTTGCCTTTCTTCTCGAAAGTGCCGAGAGCACAGAGAAAGGCGGACGCTGGTCAATTCTCGGGTCACGCCCGCGCTGCATTTACCAAGCTCATGGAAAAGAGATCACCGT
>CAMAYN010000036.1 GCA_945862285.1 Akkermansia muciniphila
ATTCCCACCCCAACGCGGTTGCGAGAGATCAATAACAGCATGCCTGTGGCAACTTTGGCGCGTTGCCACACCCTTGAACCTCTAATCCGCAATGAAAATGGGAGGGGAGAAATGCAAATGCTTATGTTACCTGCTTTTGAAAATTAAATTGAATACACCATTGTTTCACCAAACGGGTGAAAGAGAACGCGTTATCCATTTTTTGCTGCGGGTGAGTCCATTCGTCTGCAATGCTAAGCCGTGGCAGTAGCAAACTGCACCGAAGTTGAACGATGCATTGGTCTTTCTCGCTATGGCGATTGCAAATTTTCAGGAAAATACTCTGCCGACATTTCCCGGATGGCACTTTTTCTCGACTTTGTGGGTACCAAGATTTTTTGGATGCCGTATTTTCGCTGAGGATGCACCTTGATTCTCGGATTTCTCCTCCATTTTCTTCTCCTGTAAAAAATACAGAATTCACTTAGCAGGTATGGTGAATCATTCTTTCGATTTTCATTGATGCTACCCGCAATCCGTCACATTCGGATCAACCGTGGTAGAAAACATAGCAAATATAACGGGGAACTGCGGATGGAGACCTACTGTGGGATGAATTCCACGACTAGCATTGTTTCATCGCGATGCGATGATCTTCACCCTAACAATGCTTTTCCGAAGAGGATGAAGAGGGCGAGGGCTAGGAAGAGGAGGGCGAGTGCGAGTTTGACGGTGGCGGTGTGGTTTTTCTGGAATTGGATCAGTCGATCACTGCGCATGCCGCCCCAAGCGAGGAGGAAGATCACGATCAGCGGTGTGATGAAGGCGAGGTTATAGAGGCATAACCACAGGACGGCATCGAGCTTGCCGGATTGGATTTGGTAAATGATCGGGGCGTACACTTGGCCCGTGCAGGCGAGTTCGAGGAAGGAAATGAGGATGCCGGAGATGAAGGCGGCGATGACGAAATTGCGAGCTTTGGCACCTTTGCGAATGACGGTGCGGATGCGGTCTTTCATGAAGCCGGGGAGTTGCAAGGTCATTTCGTCGATTTTTCCCGCACGGGCGCGGAGGGCATCGCGCAGGGAGAGCCATGCGGCGACGAGGGCGAGGGCGGCAAAGAGCCAGTTCATGTAGCGTTGGATGCCGGCGATGCGATCGGACAAGGAGGCGAGGACTTGATAGAGCGCGAGTCCGGCGGCAAGGTAGGCGAGGAAGACAGCGGAGATGAATGCCGCGCCGACCATTAGCATTTCGCGCGGGGTGCGGCGGGCGATTTGTAGGTAGGAGAGGAAGAAGATGATGGTGGCAAAGGCGCAGGGGTTGATGCCATCGAGAAGGCCAGCAAGGAGGACAATGGGCAGGGTGAGGTTTTGGAAACGTTGCTCGACTTCGGCGACGGCGGCGGTGCTTTCTTCTGTGGTGACGGCGCTCCATGCATCGTCTTGCGGCAGGGACATGGTTTTGGCGAGCAGTGTGCCGAGGTTGCTAGGGGTGATGTTTTCTTTGACGAGGAAGCCTGCTTGGGTGAAGACGGCGGGGCTGATGTTTTGTTGCAGGGTGGGGACATCGAAGCGCGAGCAGAGGGCTTGGTTGAGGATGGTGCCGTCGCGGTCGAGGATGTCTTTTTCTTCGACGACGAGGAGGGGGAAATCGTTCTTTAGCTTGGCGAGGTATTCGCGGGTGAGGGAGCATTCGCGGCAGCCTGCTTTGTGGAAGAAGATGAGCGGAAGGGAGTTGCGTTTGACCTCGACAGTTGCCGTGGGAGTGGCGGGGGCGAGCACGGCGGGGCCGGCGTCTTGGCGTTTTTTCTCAATAGAGGAAAGTTGGGCGAAATCCATGGCGATTTTTCCTTTTTCCTTGGTGCCGAGGGAGGAAATGACTTTGCGGGTATCGCTATCGAGACGGTCTTGGGGAACGAGTGCTACGAGCGGGGCGAGGGCAGCGGTGAGGCGGGAGGCATTGTCATTGATCCAACGAATGAGGAAATAGGTCATCGCATCGCGGTCGGGACAGTCGTTATAGTGAGCGATGACGGTATCCACATCCACGGGCTGACCTGCGGCGAGGAGGGCGAGGGATGCCTCGAGGCGGATGATGGGCGAGGGGTCGGCTTGCGAGAGTTTGGTAAAGATGGGGAGATCGGGAGAGGGAGAGGATTTGCGGCGATTGCCGTACGAGTAGGAATAGCTATCGTCGCGTTCGCTGGCGACATCGCTGAAATAATGGGTCCACTGCGGGTTTTCAAAGTAGGCGGATGTGAGTGCTTGGCGGACGCGGGCATCGGGGTCGGCGGCGATTTTTTCGGCGTTGGTGAAAAATGTGGTGGGCTGGATGACCTTCCAGGTGCGGTAGGCGGCGCGGCGGAGGAGCGGGGAGGGCGATGCGGCGAGGTTTTGGATTTGTGCCATGTAGCTGCTGGGGGACTTGCATTTTTGAATGGCGATGAGGGCGAGGATTTGGTGTGCGGGGTCGGAATGTTGGAGTAGGGGCAGGAGGAGTTTTTTCGCATTTTCATTTTCCTCAAAATGTTCGTTGAACTGGTAGGAATAGGCTTCGCTGGCTTGGAGCGGGGAGTCGGTGGCGAGGAGTTGTTGGTAGAGGATGTCGTGAAGTTTTAACTGATTGCCCGAGAAGGCAAAGTAGGCACCGCGCTGGCGGAGTTCGGCGACGGGTTGGGTAAGGAGGAGTTTGATGAGTGCTGCGGCATCGGGGTTTTCGGTAGAGTAGAAGGCACCGGCGATGTCGGATTTTTGCGCGGGGGTGAGAGTGGAAAATTTTTCGGCAAGAGTGAGGAAACCCTGGGAGTGGTCGATCTTACAAAGTGCCAGTGCGGCTTGGTAGGCGAGAGCGGGGTTTTCCGATGTTTTGGCGAAAGAGGCGATTTTTTCGATGAGGAGGTGAATGGAGCGCGGGTCTGGTTGACCTGCGGGGAGGGTGGGGTTCACGAGGTTTGCAGATTTTTTCGGTTGGAGAAATTCTTGGTAGAGGGAATCTAGGGCTTGGCGTTCTTGCTCGGTGAGGTTTTCTTCTACGAGTTGGTGGAGGGTCGTGGCGCTTTGGGAGCTGGGTATTTTATCATCATCGAGGCTGAGGGAATCAAGGATGGAATCGCGCTTGGCGGCATCGCCAGAGTTCAGGGCGGCGAGGAGAGTGGCAGCGATTTTTGGCTGGTAGTTGATTTGGGAATTGGCGGCGAGGGCACGGAGGGCGGCGCAAGCGAGGTCGGCATTGGGATCATTGGCGAACTCTGGTGCGAGTTGGGCGGCGAGTTCCGGGATGCTCAGAGCCTCGATCCGCGCTTGTGCGGGGTAGGTACGGAGTTTTTCGATGATGGAGTTTTCTAATTTTTTTTCATAGTTCGCTAGGGCTTTGAGCGTGGGACCCGCGAGCGATGGTTCCTCGAGAAACATTTTTTTGATGATGGGCAGGGCTTTTTCCTCTTTGAGATTGCTAAGGGTGGCGAGAGCTACGTTGCGGACGAAATCGTCTTGATCCTTGAGGAGTGGGAGGCAGGCATCGGCGGCAGAGGTGACGCGGCGTTTGTTGACAAATTCTAAGGCTGCGGCGCGCACACGCCAGCGGGGATCGGCGAGAGCTGCGAGTATGGCTTTATCTGCGGGTGATTTTTTTTCCGAAGAGGATGAGCCAAAGGAGTAGAAATTGGAGTTAGAGCCAGACTGGGTCAGTGCAGTCTGGATGGCGGAGACGAGGACGTCTTCGTTCTGATGGGTGAGGAATTGCGAGACGAGTTCTTGCGCTTCTTTGCCTTTTACGTCCTTGAGGCGGCGGAGAGCACCGTGGATGACGTTGGGGTCGCTTTCGGCGAGCAGCAGGGGTGAAAGGGTGGGGATGGCAGCATCTTCGCCGGCGACGAGGAGGGAATCGTAAGCGGTCTCGCGGATGAGCGGATCGCTGTGGCGGAGAAAGTCATTGATGATGGGCAGGGCGGTGGCTCCACTGGTGCGGACTTCGGCGAGGGCGGAGAGGACTTGGTCGCGATTACCGAAGGCGAGGTGGCGGGCCAGGAGTGGTGCGTTTTTTCCAAAGGCGCGTTGGAGGGAAATGAGGTATTGGGTTTCGCGGACTTTCAGGCGTTGCGCGGGTGGCAGTTGCGGGTGGTCGGTAAGGTGTCGTTCTAGGAAAGCGAGACCTGAAAAGCCTTCGGAGGCGAGGAAACGCGAGGCGCGGAGGGATTGGTCAGGATTGGCGGCGAGGAGGTCGCGTAGGTAGGTGGCGCGTTGTTCATCGGAGTAAATACCGTCGCGTTTTTTTGTTTCGAGTGGCTCGCCTGCCCATTTTTTCCAACGGGCGAGCGCGGCTTGATTTTCCGGCGATTCTGCGGGAGCCCATGGATCAAAGGAATGATCGGTGGAGGCCATTTCTTCGAGGAAATCGAGCGCGGCAAGGCGCAGGGTGAGGAATGGGTGATCGAGCAGGGCAACGAGTTGGGAGCGAGGTGCTTTGTCCGGGGTGAGGATGACTGCGCGGATTTTTTCGCGGTATTTGTCACTAGCGACGAGGGGAAGTGCTTCGATCAGGACTGCCAAATCGGTATCGCCGCCGAGGAGTTGCTTTAGAGCTACCTCGGTTTGCTCGGGGAGTTTTTCTTCAGGTTGCGCGGGTTGCGCTGAAGAAAGCCACACCATGAGGGGCAGTAGCAAGGCGGCGTGGACGAGATGTAGGCAGTGGCGGAGCATGATCAGTGGAGGAGGGCGTAGGCAAGGATGTTGGCGTTGAGTTCCATGGCATTTTGGATTTCGTTACCGCCGCAGCAGCAGCAACCTTCGACGCGATGGGAGTCATTTAAGCCTTCCGAGGAGTAGAGTAAAACGAGCTTGCCATTGTGGGTGATGCCACGCAGACCTGCGGTGCCATCGGACTTGGAGAGCTTGAGTTCTTTTATGGTGAAAATGGTGCGGAAGATTTCATGATCAAGCGCGATGTCCTTCAGGCTATCGTTGCCAAAGAGAGCTTTGATTTCGCGGAGGAAGGCGGTGTCCCAAGCGGGATTGGAGCAGGACGACGAGGCGAGCAAGAAGCCGCCGTTTTCGCAGTATTTTTTGATGTTGGTGCGTTCTTTTTCCGTGAGGGAGAAGTCACTCTCGCCGGTCATGATGACGAAGGGAATTTTGAAAAGTTCATCGTCGGCGAGCTTTACGGCCTTGAATCGGCGCTCGGTAGCGATGGAGGTTTTCTGTTGCACGGTGGTGAGGAATTCATCGCTGAAGCACTTGGAAGTATGGGTGCCAGCGTAGATGAGATTGCCGCACTCGACGGCACCTTCTTTCGCGAAGGCGGAGCTGAGGAGAAGGGCGAGGCTGAGGGATGTGGTGTATTGTAGGAGTCTTGTTTTCATCGATTTCTTATGGTTGCATTTGGTTATGGTTGGTCACTGAGGAAATTTTTCACGGCATCGCGATAAGAATCAGGAATCGCTTCGGAGGAGGGAGCCGAGCTATTTCCTTGGCGAAATTCTTGGACTTTGCGCGAGCTGAGTGCGGCTTCGGTGGGGAGGGGGGGAGGGGGGGCGCCGCCTGGGGTCTCGCCGTTGCCTTTACCATCTCCGCCTAGGCTCTGAAATTGGCTCCGTTCGGGGCCGATCATGGGGATATTCATGAAAGAAAAGCCGCCGGCTCGTCCCATGCCTTGGCCTTGGGCGGGACCTCCTCGCTGGTTGGGATCGCCTGGCTGATTTTCGCCTTCTTGTTGTTGCTGCTGTTGAAGGAGTGCCTTGAGAAGTTCTTCGAGTGTTTGATTCACATCGGGGTCTGGTTCGTTAAAATCGCGCGATTCCCCACGGGCGGTTTCAGCAAAAAGACCTTCCATTTTTAGCAGTCGGTCAAGTGCTTGAAAGGCAAGCAGGACGTGCTGTAAGGTGTCCCCCGCGCGGCCTGCGGCGGCGTGTTTGGAGGCATTCTCCATCATGGCTTGCGGTGCGGCATTTTCTAATTCGGTAAGAAAATCTGTTGCGCTGCCCAGCATTTCCTCCAATGCGGGTTCGTCCTTGGGGGCTTTTTCGATGGCGGCTTTGAGGTCGGCGGTGAAGCGGAGAAGTGCTTGGCGATTTTTCTCTTGGGTTTCGCCAAGCAAGGGAATGGCGGTGCGATTGCGATCCATGCCTTGTTGCAGTTCGCGGACGATAGCGTCAAGGCGTTTGAGGAGGGATGCTTGTGCGACGTGGATGCTGCGGAAGCGCATGGCTAGTTCGATAAAAATGCCCTGCTCCTTGATCGCGGCGAAGTCCTGCTCAATTTTTTCTTGCTGTTCTTCACGTTTCCCAGCGCGTTCGATGAAGTCTTCGACTTGTTGCTTTTGCTCCTCGGCGGGTGCTTGGGGATCGAATTTTTCCAATTCGCGAAGATTCTCTTCAAGGTCGGCTTGTTGCTGTTCGGCAAGGTCGGAGAGTTCTTTTTCGATTTTAAAGGCGGGGAAATCTTCGGCGACTCGCTTCAGGGTATCGACGGCTTTGCGATGAGCGTCGGCGGCGGCTTTGGCGGCCTTGGCGACTTCTTCTGGGTTATTTTTTTGCACGGCATCGCGGAGTTTTTCGAGCGATTCGCGGGCGGCATCCATGGCATCTCTGGCGGCGGAATGCTTGTTTTGAAGATTGCTAATCGCGGTGCGGGCTCGAATCAACTCGGCATATTTTTCTTTGGAAATAATCTGGATGCGGCTGACGTTGGAACTAGCTTGGCCGAGCATGGTGGGATTGTGATCTTGGGCATCGATGAAGAGTTCGATGGTTTGCCCAGGTTGCAGGCCGAGTTCTTCTAAGTTAAGGATGTCGCGAAATTCATAACGTTTTTCTTGCAGGGAAGCAGCGATGGGGAGGACACGTTCGCGAAATCCCGAAAGGGTGCGGATAAAATGAATTTTTGATAATGCGAAATCATCTGTGGCGAAGCCTTCGACGGGGATGCGTGACTCCGGTGTGGCAAGCATCATGGAAGCAGGGCTATTGAGCGAGATCGACGGCGCGAGGTCGGCTGTGGCGCGGAAATGGAATGTAAGAGGACGAGGTGACGGCGTACCGCGGATGTCTTTCACTATAGCGACAGCGGCACCAGACTGAGTGGCCTGCCAGGTGAAACTGGCGGTGTGGGCGGAAATTTCGGCTTGGACGGTTTGAGCCGCTTGATTTGTGGTGGGATCTGGCGTGAGGGTGAGAGTGGCGGAGCCGAGTGGGCGATTGCTATCGAGCTTAAGAGTAATCGTGGAACCCGTGAGGGCAGAGATTTCGTCACTTTCTAATGGCGAAGTGCTAGGGCTGAGTCCTGTGTAAGCGGGCGGGGTGATAGAGATAGAACCGCCAAGGATGTCTGGTTCTAGTACGATGGTGACTGGCAACCAAGGGGAGCGGGCTTTTTGGCAGGCGAAGGCGATCGAAATGGGGTCGGTGACGTTGGTGATGGTGCGCGAGTAACTTTGGGCATTTTCGCGGTAGGCAGGAAGGCGGAGGATTTTTCCCGTATGATGGTCGAGAATGAGGCACTCGATATTATGCTTCGGCACAGCACCGGTGATCTCGCAGTGAATTTCCACGCTTCCGCCGTAAACGGAGGTAGGAGCTTCGGGCGAAATGACAAAGCGCATGGGACTGTAGGGTGCGATGTCAGCACTAGGATACCGCAAGCGCGATGCGACGGTGGCAAAAGCGGCGGGCTGGATCACGGCACAGGCGAGGAAGGCGGCACCGAGGATGAAAAGGGCGATCATGACACGGCGCAGAGGTATCCACGGGATCATGCGTCGGGAGGGAAGATGGGCGATTTTTTCCGCTGATTCAGCAAGGGCGCGAGCATGCAAATAGGCGGCGAGCGGCGTTGCGTCTGGCGGCGGCAAGGTTAGTCCAGCAGATGCTGGGCGGCGAGGGTCGGCGAGGAGTTGATCGGCGGTAATGGCGACGGTATTTACCTTAACATCTATGGCTTTCACGATTTGCCACAGCAGTAAAATCAAGGCAATGCCCGCAGCAATCAGCAATAGATTGCGCCGTGCTGGTGATTCCCAAGCAAAGAAAAAATCCGATAGGCCGATCAAAAAAATCAGGCTGCCCGTAATGGCTAGAGTCAACAGAATGGCAATGCACAGTCGAGACAGTCGCGCTGCACGATGAAGCCGTTGGAGTTGTTTGGTGAAATCAGACATGGTGTTGAGGATGCATCAAGAGAGTCCTTGGCGGCGGCGGATCAACCACTCAATAGACAAAAGAGTGGCGATGACAATGGCGAGAAATGGAGTCGTCCACGATGGCGACCAGACGGCTCCTAGCTCTGGTCGCGCTGGCGGTGCAGCAATCAAATTTGCGGAGAGAAAGGAACCGAGGTCCCGATGGCCGATGACGCTGCCATTCGTGGTAATGGTAAGTTGATTGAGGAAATCGAGGTCGGGCGTGAGATCATCGTTTTCCATAGGTAATGGAGGGATGAAATACGTTGTTTCTGGCGCGGGAGTCTTTGATGTGGCATCGCTGATGCTGATTTTCCAAAGCCCGTTTGCATCGGGCGTGAACGATGTGCGCCAGACGGGGCGGCCCGACGGGTCGGCTAGTGCTGCTGGTGTGATGTTCGTTGTAAGACCTTGAGGATTGGTGACAAGCACCGATGGTTGGGGTTTTTGCGCATCGCCTCGATAAGAAATGGTGATTGGCACGGCTTCGTTAGCCACACCTTGGTTGGTGGGCAGGCGCAAGGAATAATCATAGCCGGGGAGGAATTCTGAGTAGGATGCCATCCACTGAATGAGTTGCGTCCAGAACTCTTCATAAGAATTTCCTAATTCACGAGCTTCAGGGAAAAAGTCCCATTTCCATAGGCCATCGGCATTCACGAGACCGCAGACACCTTGGCCATAGCGGCGCATCATTAATACAGGATGCCTCGTCGAGGACGTGCCGCGCAGTGAGCGACCTTCAGCGAGGACGCGGGTAAAAGGTTTCAGCGATTGAATGGTATGCGCATCTTTCAAAGGCGGCAATTGATTCCAAAGGGCGGCACTGGGGGCGGGTAATGCTTGCCCGAAAAGTCCGGCAGATTCCCCTTCTTTTGTCGGGGTAAAATAAAAATCGTCAGTGAGCCCCGTGGCCCAATTCACGGGTTCGAGTGCCTCCAGTGCGGGGATGTGACTGGTGCTGGCTTTTCCGCGAGAAAATAAGATCGCGCCGCCATGATCTCGCACATACTGTTGCAGAGAATTGAGGCGCGTTTCATCAAGGAATGAATCGATATTTTTCCCGAAAACGATAAGGTCATAAGGGGCAAATTCCTCGGGGCTTGAGGGGAAAAGCGTTTCGGTGGAGTCGTCTTTGCTTGATTTTTCATCGCTGCTATCAACGCGGAAATATCGCTCGTCGGAGAGTTTATGGATCGATTTCACGTCCATGTATTTCTGCTGTCTGAGTAGTTGGGCAAGGAATTTGCTATCCCAGTAAGGCGCGCCTTCGGCAATAAATACGCGGGTTTTCGAATTCACTACGCGGAGATTCACGGGCGCGGAATTGTTAGCGGTGCGCACTTCGCCATCGCGGACGGGTAGGGAAACAGACCAACGCTGCGAGGCGAGCGGGGCTGTTGCTTGTAGCGTAACGCTGACAGAACGATCCGAGGCCACTTGTGCCGTCGTTCGGCTGATTTCTTTACCCTCTTGATCAGTAAGCACGATGGTGACTTGTTGGGGTGGCAGTGCGGTATTGCGCAGATGGCACTGGATCGAGATTGGCTGTGATGGAAAAGCTGTGAGAGACGATGAAGGTGCGATGAGTTCAAGGTCGGGCATAGGCATGTCATCGAATGCTTGCATCGCATGAATGGGAATTTGCTGCGATAAAGCACGGAGGGCGATTTGTTCGATTGCTTGTTTCGGTGCGGATTCCGTGCTGCGACCATCACTCAACAGGATAATGCCCGCAAGCGGCAGAGCCTCGCCACGTGCGTAGGAAAATGCTTGATCCAGCGCGGCGAGCGGGCGGGTACCGACAGAGTCGCTATCTGCTGACGTCGAAGGATTCACCATCAGATCATTGGCAAATGCCAAGGAGCGCACGGGGATGTCATGTTGCTTGGCATACTTCTCGATATCAATCTTCGAGCGCGAGGCGATTTGACTGCGAGTCTCTTCAGCGGTGCCAGCTTGTCGCATGGAGGGCGATGTATCCTCGATGACCAGCCATGTTTTTTTTGCATTTGCAAAAGGGTCGATCCATTTTCCTGGATTCACTAGTGGAATGAACGCCGCAAGGAGAGCCACGAGGCGAAAAATCAAAAGCAAGCAACGCGAGCCAGTGGTGAGGCGGGATGACGAGCGCCATGACGCCCATGCCCCGATTCCGAAAACGAGAACCGCGCAGAAAATGAGGAGTGATAGGGGAATGACAGGATTCACGCGGTTGCTAAAGGGGTTGAGCGAAGGTGGAGCAGGCTCTCAAGGGCCAGAAAAATCACGGCGGCTATGGCGAGCCAATGCCAGATCGGCATGCCTTTCCCTAGTGCCGCTTGACGGGCGAGTGATTCGGGCGAGGAGGAAATGGTGCCAATGGAAGGATCGTCTTTCAGGATGCGTAAATCGGACTCTGATTCGGGAAAAAGGACTGCATCGAGATGAATGTCTTGGTCCGCATTTTGCCAGCGATACAACCCAGGGGTAACGGGGTTTTGGGTGAGGAATTGGCAGCCGATGGCGCTGGTTTTTTCTGTGATGGCAACGGGATTTCCCGCGACGTCTTCCAAGTTCATGGATCCACTCAAGGAAATGTCGGACGATTGGAACGCGAGTGCAAAGCCAGATGGTTTTGGCAGATGTTGATTGCTCCGATTTGGCGCGTGGTGTAGTAGAATTTCGCCAATGGCGGGGAGAAATGGAGATTGGGTGGCCCAGTTTGATTTCGCGGGATCGAAGCTGAGATTCCAGAGTAAAACTGTAGCGGAATTTCTTTCGAAAGAAATCGCTGCAGGTATGCCATCGGCATAAGTCGCCAATGTCCGAGCACGACGATGCGCGGCCCATGGTGGAGGAATTTTTACACGCTCGCGAAATAATCCCGCGAAGGGATTTCCATAATCGCCGCTTTTAAATAAGGCATTCGCAGGGTGATTTTCCGATGGGATCAGCTTCCATCCGGTCGAGCTAGCATCCAAGGAGCATAGTCCGCTTTGCTCTTGTTCGATCAATAAATATTTTGCCAAATCGGCAAGCGAACAATTCGGTGACGGTCGAACGATGATGCTAGGTGTGCCTGTGGCAAGATTCTCTAGGGCTTGTAGCTCTGCACCTGTTGCATTTGGCATATAGAGGAAATCGACAGTTCGTTGCGGCGATGATTGGTCGATAACGTTCAGCCAGCCGAGTGCGGATGCGGCTTTTTTCATCAAGGTAAATTCGGCAGAATCTGCGGGCAATTCCATGCGCATCAGGAGGTTTTCACGCACCCGAATGGCGGCGCAGCGCGAGTTATCAAAAGCGAAAGCATCAGCATCCAAGGTAGCCGTCACACCAAGCCAACCAGATCGCGTTGGTTTGATAGAAAAAGCACATTCGGTTTCTCCCCATGGGGCGATGTTGATGTCCTGCGACTGGCGAGCACCGCCTGCCTCTAAGGTCAAACGGGTGCGCACTGCCTCGGCGGAAAAATTTTTCACCCTTCCTAGCAGTGAAATATCTTGACCGATTACGGGGGATGTTTGGCTGACGGTAAGCGAGGTGATCGCGATATTTGGCGGAGCATCCACTGCGATCCGCTGCAAGGTTAGCCGCACATCGGACGGGATACTGGGAGCAAAATTTTTCCATGAACTGCTGGAAAAATCGGATAAAACGAGGAGCTCCTTCGCCCCCTGTGCCTCAGCGAGTTGACGCAGGGCGATTTCAAAGGAAGTCGGTAAGTCTTCCGCTTCGGGCAGTGGGGCACCCTTTTTTATTTCGGCAATCAGATGTTCAAGATTGGATGCGGGGCTAGGGAAAATCGCATTCGGCTCGGTATCGATCCAGATCAAGTTGGCGTTCTGTGGAGCGGCATCGCGTAGGTATTTTTCCGCAAGAACAGCGGCGGCATCGTAGCGGCTTGCGGCACCTTCCTTGGCGGCCATGGAGGCGGAGCGATCCAATAAAACCACTACCGTCGTGCCGCTGGAATTCGGCGTGATATGGTCACCAATGAGAATTGGCAAGGCAAATGCTGCGGCAATCGCGAGTAAAGCGCAAGTGCGCAGGAGCAAGAGTAAGCGCTCCTTGGGCTTTTTGATCCTTGTGGAGCGACGTTGAATCATCCGCAAAAATTCCACGCTCGAAAACGGCAACTCATGCGGACGCGCACGAGAAAATAGATGCACCAGCAAAGGCAAAACCACCAAGCCAAGCAGAGCGAGCGATGCAGGATGTTGAAAGAGCAGCTTCATTTTTCGCGCAGGTGATCGAACAAGGTAAAATACGGTTCATCCGTGGTGGTCAAGGCGTACTGGGCATTGCGCGACATCGCCAAGGAACGCAGCGACCGCGTATGTTGCAGCATCAGTTCTTTCCATTCTTCCCGCAAGGATGGCGCGTGAACCGTCAGCGGACTGCCGTTTTCCATGTCCACATATCTTGCCAAGCCCGTATGCTGTAAGTCGCGTTCTCCGGCATCGAGAATATGAAATAAATGCACGCGAAAACCCCGATGCAGATACGGATTCAAAGCCCGAAACAACTCCGCAGGTTCGACGAAAAAATCGGAAATCAGCACCAGCAAGCCCTTGCGTTTGATCAAGCCATGAGCCCGAGTTAGCGCGGTGGTGATCGACGTTCCAGAGCCCGCCACATTCGCTTCCAAGGTGTTTAGTATGTCGTTCAGATGACCGCGCGTCGAACCCGGTGGGAGGAAGCGGCGTATGCCTTGGTCAAACATAGTCAGTGAGACTTTATCATTTTTAGAAACGACCCACCATGCGAGTGCGGCGGCGAAGTAGGAGGCGTATTCGATTTTACTAAGTGCTGAATTTTTCCCTTTGTAGGCCATCGATGCCGAGCAATCTAACATCACATGGCATTCCAAATTCGTTTCCTGCTCAAAGGTACGTAAAAATAACTTATCCGTGCGAGCGAAGACCCGCCAGTCCACTTTGCTCATGTCATCGCCATCGGCATACTGACGGAATTCATGAAATTCACTCGATGCCCCCCGCTGCCGTGATCGATGCCGCCCTGATGCCTGACCTTCCACCATCGTCTTCATCCCGAAGTTGAGATTTTTCAGACGGCGGATGTCGCGCGGATCAAGGTAGGTAAAGGCAGCCATGGCGAATCGGGGATAAATCGAGTTACAGTGCGGTGATGAGTTTTTCTAGAATTTGATCACTGGTCACGCCTTCGCCGGTCGCATTGTAATTCGCGATCACCCGATGCCGCAGCACGGGGAGAGCTACGGCTTTCACTTCTTCTAATGAGGTTGCCGACTTGCCACGCAACAAGGCGAGAGCGCGCGCGGCGCGAGCCAAACATTGTGAAGCCCGCGGGCCAGCACCGAAGGAAAAATAATTTTTCACATCCGCCGTGGCATGTTCCGAAGCAGGGCGTGTGGAATGAACGAGTTGTAAGATCGACTGAATCACACTATCAGAAAGTGGCACGTCCAGCACCGCATCTTGAATCTCAAGCAATCGTGGCGCATCGAGCAAAACAGACGGCGGGCTCGGGGGGCGACCTACAGTACGTCGCACAATCTCCGCTTCATCCGCCATGCTAGGGTAGCCGATGTTAAGCTGGAAGAAGAAACGATCCAACTGCGCTTCCGGCAGCGGATAAGTCCCTTCATTTTCAATCGGGTTCTGCGTGGCAAACACCGTAAATGGCTCATCGAGTTGGCGCGTTTTCCCATTCACAGTGACTTGCTTTTCTTGCATCGCCTCTAACAAGGCTGCCTGTGTCTTCGGCGGCGTGCGGTTGATTTCATCGGCAAGGATGAGATTGGCGAAAATCGGCCCTGGCACGAAACGAAACGCCCGCGATCCATCGGCAGCCGTCTGAAGGATTTCCGAGCCAACGATGTCGGTCGGCATCAAGTCAGGCGTAAATTGAATGCGGTTAAACTTCAATCCCAGCACTCGCCCCAGCGTGGCTACGAGCAAAGTTTTTGCCAGTCCGGGAACGCCTACCAGCAAGCAGTGCCCTTTGCACAGGAGCGATGTGAGCAATAGCTCGACGATCTCCTCCTGCCCGACAATGACCCGTGCGGTTTCTTTGCGTATCGATTCAATATTTCCCTGAATTCGTTCCCATGTTTGTGCTGTTTCTTCTGCCATAGATTTCTTGGTTAAAAATTATTCTTCTTCACTTTCTTCTTCATCCTCGTCTTCGCTTTCTTTGATCAATGCCGCCTGCGCTTCTTGGAATTTTTTGTAATCGGCGCGAGTGAGCACACTTAGATTCATATACCAAGGCGTTCCGCGTCGTTCATCACTCAGATTTTCAAAATCCACATGGAAAAGTTCGGCGATTTTCTCGTTCGTGATGTCATCCACGCGCTCCACTTTTCCCGCCTCTTTTTCCCATGTGATTACCACCGACTCTCTTTGCCGTGTGATTTGTAAAATGGTGACCGCTTCCAATGTCTCACTCGCACCGAATGCTTGGAATGCCGCTTGCATGTAACTTTCAGCGGGTGATATTCGTTGTCGCTGTTCTTCCGGCTCCTTTTTCGAGCTAAAGTCAAACCGACAGCTTAAAATTTTAATACCGACTTTCATAGTGTGATCAATCATGCCCATCGAAATGCTCGGCGACTTCGTCTCCATATTTTTCGAGATTGACTCACTCCATTGTAAAAGGGTTTCTGCATTTAAGATGGTAGCTTTGGACAATCCATCAATCGTAGGATCATCTTTCCCCAGTTGCGTGTAATCACTTCTTCCAGTAACGACAAAAATCGCGTTTTTGACGGACTCGGGCAGCGTAGGCTCGGTGGGATTCGCTATCCAATCGATCCACGCGGCGATTTCATCGGGGGACAATTTCGCGATTTTCTCATGAACTTCGAGCGGCGATTTTTCCACCAACGCGGCAATGATTTCCGCAAAACGTTCTTTTGTCACTTTCTTCGGATCAGGCATTTCGGGAAGTGGCTGCTTGTTCACCCGCGCCAGACCTCGCTGCATGAAAAACTGTTCTACGCTAACGGGTAGAGCCGCCCGGTAAACCTGAATGTTTCGGCAAGCCTGTGCCGATACCGAATACTCAAGCGCGTATGAAGCTACTGTAGGAACATCTACCGTTTTTTCGAGCGACTCTTCCTTATAGGATTTTGGAGTCGTTAAAACTTTTTTCCACAAATTCAATTCCGCTTCTGGTATTTCCCTAGGCTTCTCTTCTTCTTTCTCTTCGTCATCATCGTCTAAGGTATAGATATTCTGCAAGAAACTCGCCGATTTTTCGCCCGACATCGCCGTAGTTGCCCCCTTTAAGCATAGCAAAATGGCTTCATCCTTTTTCAGATTGGGCAATTCATCTTGAAATAATTCCATTAAGTCCTGCCATTTTTTGTCATCCGCCATGACAATCTTCATCATTAGCTGAGATGGCGTGAAATTCCCAGACGCACTGTCCAACTTGCTCAGAAGTGACTTGATTCCCCCTTCAGATTGGAAGCGCGAGTAACCACTAGGCTCGAATTGTTCAGACTCAGCCTGATTTTGCTCTTGTAATTTTGCCCGATACGCCGCGACGAATTCCTTCGATGGTTTTTTCGTGCTTTTCATGAGCTTCATTACCGTATCAAAAAATTCCACCGCAGAGTCCGCCGCGAGGATAAATTTTTCCAAGGCCGCAATGGTATTCGGGTCATCCGATTTAGAGAGTCGCTCCAAGGCAATGGACTGATACTGTGCCGATTGCATATACTCGATCAGCAGAGTTTTCTCGTCAGCATTTTGCATTTTTTTATGAAATTCCAGAGCCATGGCACCTATTTCTTCTGGATCGATTTCTTCACTATCGAAATCAGAATCGGGCAAAATATTGGCTAACAACGTCACAGCAATTTCCCCACGCGTCATGGGTCGCGCAAGCGCGCTAAACAATTCGTTTACCGATACATCACTGGAACTGTAGTAACGGCTACCATATTCCTCTTGCTCTCTTTGGTAATACGTTGGGTATTCATCACCCAATAAAGCAACGAGCGAAGGGATGGCAGCGAGGCCTTTCGCTTGCAACTGCGTGACGACATCATCACCCTGTTTTTTGCTAGGAGGAAACAAGATCCAGTTTCGCGAAAGAGGCGATCTTGCCGCATAATAATCTTCTACACTGTTCGCTCGCCGTGCGGTAGCCGGATCAGCTTGATTGCTGGGGCGGGATTCGTGGATTTTCTCAATCAATGCCGCGTGTTCGGAATTCTGGATTTTTACCACAGGCGGGGGATTTTTTCTCTTCGCTGTCATGTCGCGCAACATGATGACCGCAGGCAATTCTTTCCATCCGCGTGGGTATTTCTTAATCGTAACTTGAAGCTGCTGCTGAAATTTCTCCCAATTGTAGGAGGTGAAAAAAGCATTCGTAATTTGCTTCAATTCGTCATTGGCCATCAGGGAAATGGTTTCATCGATATGCTTTTCCTGATATTCCATGCCGATGCCCATAATCGCCGTTACCACTCGATTCGCTAAATCACCCTTGCCCATCTGATGCAAGCGAGCCGCGAATATCATCAATTCTGCCATATTCGAGTAGCCGCCTTGGTATTCGAAGTAGGAGCGTAATTCATTGCTATCACTCGCACCGATCTTTTCAATCGCAGCAATGATCAGTGCTGTATCGGCTGCGAGGTCGATCTCTTTTTCGGTCAGCATTTTCTTCGCTTCCTGTTCCGTAAGGATGATAGGTGAGCAAGCACCCATGGGCACATACTGGGCGCCAGTCGAGTTTTGCTGCGGCACAAACCACCCTTTGCCTTTGTGTTTTGGTTGAAAAGGACTACTTCCGTAAAATCCACGCATTTGTGCCGAAGGATCAGCACTTCCGATAACCCACTTCGCTCCCTGCGGTACGGGCGCGATGTTCAATTCGGCGAGCTTCTCGAGTGCTGTGGAATAATCGGTAGAATTACTCGCAGGTGGATTCTGTTGGCCATGAGTGAGCGAGTTTGCCAACACCAAAACCAACACGAACGAACACCAAAGTAGGCGAGAAAAATCACCATAATTCGATCCCATAAATCGGCTGATGCGGGGGAGGACTGCCATAAGTGTCGCAAATCTTCCATAGGAATTACTCTGTTTCAGAGGCATGACAAGAAAATTTGTACAAAATCTTCGTAACATAATCGCCTAAGCCAAGAACCACAGCACTCGGCGACATGTCGTCCGCTCAATCGTGGCGGCACTTTTCAAGTGCTATGCCCAAAAATCATAGCCCAGTTTCGTTAGCCATCGCAGCCGCGTTGATCCGTTGTTCAGTTCCCTCTTTCGGTTAAGCCTACGCAAATACGAATCTCCCCTCTACTTTATATTTTAGCGGGAAGTGGCATTACTCGATCACGATTGACTCTCGGCAGCGAGCAGGTCGATGAGCGGTTTTGCGTCGGGTAAGCCGTGCGGGTGGTGGTCTCCTTTTTCTTTTGCGAAAAGCATAACGCGGCCTTTGTTTTGTTGCCAGAACTCGACGAGTTTTGCGGCGTTATCTTCGTAAGGAACGGTGCGGTCTGCGGTGCCATGGCAGGACACCAGTAACACATTGGCTTTAATGGCAGGTAACAATTGATCCGTGGGGCGAATGGATTTGGTGATGGCGGAATCGTCGTCCATGAATCCAAACTCGGATTTATATTTCGCCCAATCACCTGCGCTGCCCTTGCTTTTTTTCGTCAGTTGAAAGCCACCGGGCCAGGAACGAATGTCGCATACACCGTTATCGAGATAGAGCACGCTGGCGCGATTCGGATGCAGACGCAGCCATGCATTCACGTAGAGGCCGCCGCGCGAGATGCCAAGCATGGCGGGTTTGGCGGATAGTCCACGCTTTCCATGGAGTTCGGTGTAAAGTTTTTCCCAAACAGCCATGGCACTGGGCGAGCCGAATTTATTGCTCTGCGCTACATAGGCCACGTGCCATCCTTTTTCGATGAGGCCACTTTCAAGGGATTTGAGATGCCCTGCGAACTCGCCAATCCACAGCCATGGTTTGTTTTCTGCGGCGGATGTAGGGACTTGCAAAGTGACCTTTGCTCCATCGATTTCAAAATGTTCGCTCGATGCCGCATGGGATGTTAAGAAAAATGGGAGATGACCGAGTGCAAGCAGGAACAGATACCTCATGGGCTGATCGTAGGATTTCTCTGACAACTAGCAAGAAGGAGATCAAAGAATTTGCGATCATCAGGCAATCTTGAAAATAGTCGCTTACCCGGATTTCTTGTCGTTCATAAAAATCCCTACCAGGAGCTAGATCCGCGCCGGCGGGGCGGCGGAAGACCTGTCGCTCACCAAAGATACCGTTCCTCATAGTCCACGCCGCTGCGTTTCAGCAGTTCGAGATATTCCTCCTGAAATGTCCTCTTCCGATGATGCTCCTCCTGCTTGGTGATGTCGGCACGCACAACATCCCGCTGTGAAGCGCTGATCGTGAATGCACCGTATCCCTCCTGCCAAGCAAAAGAGCGCACATCGATTTCTTCATGCACCCATCGCGAGGAAACGGCTTTCACGTCGCGCACGCCATGCGGGGGCGATACTGTCAACTCGGTTCTTGGTGCTGAACACGACGTGATCGTGGAGCGAAAGGTGAGTCGATGGCATGGCGACACTTATCCCGTGCCCCTACCGGAGCGCAACTCTTGTTTCTGTTTCCGTTTCCGGTGGCTGACACCACCCGCTAATGTCCGTTAGCCCTCCGGGCCGAGGATGCATTTGAAACCCTACGGCTCTTGTTCAACATGGCAACGCTATGAATGAAAATGTTTCCCTCGAGGATCAAATAAAGCCACCTATTGATTTCTATTGGTGTGAAATGTTACCATGCGCGGACTTACCTTGGAGAGTGACCCTGGAGACGACACACTTTTCACTGGATGATTTTAGCGCGTTTCTCTTCGGGAAAGAGTTTTATTAGTTGTGTCCAAAGCCGATTCGCTGCCGCCCATTGCGATGAATCGGTTTCAATATAGGGAAGGGTGAACTCACCAGGCTGGTCATTAGTCATCAGAGTGAGATTGATCGAATCGTAGCTCCGCGATGCTGCATTCTTGCTATTAGAAACAGCAGGTTGACGGAAAGAATGGGTGAGTTTCTGGAGTTCATCAAAGATAGGACGGATTTGCGCCGCTGCAGGACTGGCACTGATCGAGTCCCCAACACGAGGACTGTAATTGGCTCGGAACTCAATTTTCCCATCTTCTAAGCGTTTCCAATCGATAGTAATATGTCCATAATCGCTTTTGCTGCGATGCACACGCTCAACCATCAGTTGCATGGATGTATAATCGGCGATGCTGGCTAGCCCGGGCTTTGGAACTGCTGCGCCTTTGTCGTCAACCTGCTTTGCTTCCGCCAAAGTAAGAGAAGTATCTTTTTTCAAAATATCCGCAAATCTAGCCCAACAGATCGCAGCGCTGTTCCAAAGTATTTTTTCATTCTTAGGAAAGTTCAATTTCAGTGGGTCATAGGTTAGGCCAACATAAAGCGCAAAAACGTCCCTGTTTTGTCGATTGCTCGTAGTGCTTCGCGGCACTGTATGAATTGCAGCGAGCTTTGCTACCTCGGTAAAAAGTTTATCGAGGGTTGCTTGGTTGAGCTTGGTAACTGTGGCGTTCTCTCCAGTTTTGCCGCTTTTCATCAATGGCCCTTTGGCCGCATCATTTTCCCGATCTTCCCCCCACTCTATCTCAACGAAATGAGTTACGTTGCCTTCGGTTACACTGTAACGGATCGTACCTACGGGTAATTCGCGCAACGTACCTACTTTAATCGCCATAGTGTTGGCGATTGAACAGATGAAAATAACGAAAAAGGCTGCGATCAGCTTAGATTTGTATGGTTTCATTATATGGGAGACTAAGGTTTACTATTACGTAACGGCATATTTCTCGTTGCAGCTGGTTGGCGTAACTGACAACGGCATCAGTGTCAAGATAATTGCCATTTCATGAATATGCCTTCTTCAATTTACATAGGCATGGAGGCGAGGACGCCTCCGCCACGGTTAGGCTTGGCGGGACGCTTGGAAAGCGTCGCCACGGGTGGTGCATTTTTGATTTTGGTGGCTTTTTTTAAACAGAATTTCAGAATGTTACAGAATTAACAGAATGGATTACTATGAAAATTCTGGAATCCTGCTAATTCTGAAATTCTGTTCCAATGGCTTTGTTTTTTGGGAAAATGGGACAAAATGTCGCAGTTTTTGGCATTTTGGAACTGTACGGGGGCATCTGGCGTAGCAGGAGGGGGTTTGCAGGACTGTACGGGGGCAACTGGCCTAGCAGGAAGGGGTTTGCAGGACTGTACGGGGGCAACTGGTGTAGCAGGAAAGGGTTTGCAGGACTGTACGGGGGCAACTGGCGTAGCAGGAGGGGGTGTACAGGACTGTACGGGGGCAACTGGTGTAGAATACTAGTTTGTCGGACACCTTGTACTAGAGGCGGTTGGATCTTCCCTTTGACGTGAGATATTCGGCTACACACCACACGCAACCAGCGTTGGGGTTGAAGAAGAATTTTTTGATCGCCGACCTAGGGTAGTCCAACATTCGTCGAGCAACCCTAGGCTTTGTTACGCAATCCCGTTGGGATAGATGATTGGGATTGCGTATTTTCTAATTCGATTTTGATGAGCCTGGGAGTCAGGATGACTCCGCCACGGATTAGGCGACTTTCTTTTTCGGCAAAAAGAGCAGGCTAGCGAAGCCCACTACGAGGCAGAGCAACAGGCCGAGCGAAGAGTGGCTGGCGGATTCTTTATCGAAGGATAGATCCAGACTGGCGGCTTTTTCTCCATCGACTTGGATGTTCCTGCGGAATTCGTAAATGGTGCCGAATTCTGGCAGGGCAAGATCGAGGCTTGAGGGGGCTGGTTCGGCGGCGAGTTGTTGGGTGACGATGCGCCGTGCCATGTCTTTCACTGCGGCATTTTCTTCCTCGGTATTGCCATCGGTGAATCGCTCGAATTGCTTGGGATCGTAATTGTAACGCCCTTGAAGCACTGGGTTGATGAGGGCTGCTTGTTCGAGCTGTTTGTTTTGCGAATCGCTGTTGGATTGATTATCCAAGAAAATGCGTTGGCGGCGGGAATTTAAGCCTAGCACAGCTTGTTGCACTTTCAGGGCGGAGTATTGCACACGGGCATCTTCGTTTGAGGCTACGTCGAGGGTGCCATTTCGGGCGGCATTTCCTAAGCTGGCGGCGGCTTGTTCTTGGTCGCCTTGATTGAGCGATACCTGTGCTTGGCTGAGCATGGCGATGGCATTTTTCGCTTGAATGCTACTGCGCTGCTGTTGGTCTTTGGTGTAATCTTCCATGGTGTAGTTTCCGAGTGAGCGGGAGTTCACCCAATCGAAATCGCCGCCTTCGTGTTTGAGGCTGATGCCTGCGGGGGCGATGACGCGCCAGTGGAGATTTTCCATCGCCACATTGAAGCGCGGGCTTTCCATGCGCAGGGAATCGGTAGCTGCTGTGGCATAGACGAAGCGAACGATGGCTGGCTGATTTTTTTGCGGTGAAGGAAAGACGTAAAAGCGCCATTCCGCGCCATTGCGAACTAGTGCTACGGCTTCGTCATTCACGGTGACGTTGTAGAGTGATGCACCTGTCGGCAAGGTGAGATGCATGGTGTCTTTTTCTTTCACTTTCACTTGGAGATTCACTGCGGTCATGGTCTCGCGGCGCGTGGAAAGCAAGGTTGTGAGTTCGCCACCGATGACGCGCATGTTGTTGAGTTGGGCAAGGTCGAGGCGTTGGAAGCCGATTTTCAGGGGCGCGCTTTTGTCGTTGGCTTTTAAATAATGAACGGCATCGAGTTTGACTGATTTGCCAGAGAACAATGAGGCGACTACGGCGGCATCGCTTTTACTCCAGTCTTCAGGGAGTGGATTTGGCAAGGATAGTTCCAGTCTGCCACCGGGGCGTATGCCGACTTGGTAACTGGTCTGGCGAGCGTCTTCGATTCGTAGTGGAGTGATGAAAGAGTGATCTTCTTCGCGAAGTTGCTGGAGGAATTCGATGGCCAATTGGGTGCGTCCGATGATGCCGGTCTTGAAACGAATTTCCCATAGATCGGTTTCCTCTTTGACCTTCATGAAATCCGCCACATCAGTGCCTTCGGCGCGGACGGAGTTGATGGCATTTTCGGCAAGGCCGGGAATCCGCACGCGAGATGATTTTACGGCGGCGTTTTCGATTTGATAGGCGAGGGAAATTTTACTCATGACCTGGCCTTCGCGGATGATCGATTCGTGATAGACTTGCGCCGTGATCCATGGTTGGAGTTCGAGAATGCTGAGGGCGATTTTCCAGTCTTTTTGCAACATTTGAAATGCGAGTGCGCCGGGTTTGATGATGGTTCTACTTTTCTGCTGGCGTTGCTCAAACTCGCGGATGTCGGTGGCAGAGACGTTGCCTTTTTCCATCACGCCGATGCGTAGTCCGCGCTCGGGGACGATGATGAATGTGCCCGTTTCTTTTGTGGCATCGACGAGCGAAAATCGTGGCACGCTCCATTTTTCTTTAGCGCCCGTTGCGGCTCCCGTTAGAGTAATGTGGAAGGATTGTTGCCCCATGGTTCTGCCGAGGAGTTGCAAGGTGAGTAGGCGTTGTGCGCCATTCATCGACTCGACCCAATCGCTCAACGCGCCTCCGGAGACGGTTTCCACTTCCATGCCGGAAGGAAGTTCGGCGACGAGGCGAAAAACGCCTGCGCGAGTGATATTGACCTCAAGGTCGATGGCCAGCAGCACGCGTTCGGTGGCGAGAGAAAGGACTTGATGCGACTCGACACGCAGCTCGGCTTCGACTTCCGTGACGCGAATCTTGAGCGATGCCTCGCCTGTGCCGTAGCGATAAACCGCCACGGGCGCGATGAAGCCATTGCCCTCGCGATTCTTAGGCAAATCCTGGCGCGGAAAATCATCGGCATTCACCTGCGACATGCCGACTGCGGAAACAACTTCCACTTTTGCCTCGTCACCGATGGCAAGCGCCAACAAACCAACTTCACTCGCGGTGCCAGTGACACGAATCGGCTCCGCCGTCCAGTCGAGCGGCAAGGAAGCACTGCCACGCTGCGTTTCTACGACGAAGGAAAATGCGGT
>CAMAYN010000037.1 GCA_945862285.1 Akkermansia muciniphila
GGGGTATGTTTACAGCCCTTACAATAATCGCATCGTTGATGTTGTAGGATTAAAATCCGGTATGTTGGTTTATGATCCTGATTTTCCAAAACAGGAGAAGAAATGTTTTTACGTGCCCTAGACGAGATAACAACGTCACCTGAATAGGACGTCACGCGACAGGAAAAAGTAATTCAAACACTTCATACCCCGCTTCATGGAAGCCAAGGCGCAGGTAACTTTGTCGAGCTGTTTCATTGTCGCGTTCCATATAGAGCCGAATGCCGCAACAATCGGAATCTGCTTCACCAAGGCTTTTAATGTGGGAAAATAAGGCACGAAAAAGCCCTTTGCTGCGATATTCGGCATGGATATAAACGCTCTGAATCCACCAGATTTCGCCGTTTCTCCAGTCGCTCCATTCAAAGGTGTGAGCTGTTTGCCCCACAACTTGGCCATCAACCGTGACCACGAAATAACGACCACGCGCTGGTTCCGATAGAAAACGCTCCACTCCCTTCAATACAGTCTCGCGATCAAGTTCGCGGTGCTCTGTTTCACGACACAATGCGATGTTAAATTCAGCAATGATCGCAACATCATCAAGGTTGGCTTGGCGGACTAGAATTTTTGTTTCGGACATATATTTGGAATCGAGTCATTTTGGGTTATTTCTTCCAAGAGATTGACCAATGGGCATTTACCCAACTCACTTCGTTAGTTTCCGCAAACGTAAGCGTGAGTTTGATGAGGTCGCCATCACGGGTGATGCTCGCATTTCCCTCTGCGCGGATTTTGTGTGCAACGTGTTTAAATTTTGGGTGACCATTTAGGCTAACATCAATGATGGCAGTTTCAGCATTATATCCATTCGCCGCCAATGTGAGGACGGTTGGTTCGCCAGCGGTGACTCGCGTGGTTCCGCTGAGAGTGAGGGTATTCGGATCCCAATTTACGGGATCTAAGAGACCTTGCATGATGTGGCGATTGGAGGAGATGACTTGTGGGCGATCAAGTTTGCGTCGTAGGGCATAGACGAGCGATTGTTGTGGTCGGAGCGGACGGGAGATTTTTCCATTGCCAGCGATTTCGCCAAGAAATTGATCATTCCAGAAGTCGTGGAGATAGTAGGTAGCTGTGGGATCGAGGCCGAGTGACCCGGTGTCGGATTGATCACCAGAAAGGGGAGCGGTAATGGTGCGTGGTTCGTTGAAATTGTTTGCGAGGATCAACTGTGCGGCATCAGCGTCGTTCGCATAGATGTAAATCGATGGATCTGCGGGGGCGGCAGCGAGCATGTCGGTTGGGCGGAAGGAGCGAGTGCCTTTGAGTAGTGGATAGAGGCGGGTGAGGTCGCGTTGTTCGTCGGCGGTCATCCGCCCGAAGGAGGTGCCGAGTTCGAGACGTCCGGAGAGCAATCCGACGAGAGTCAGCATGGTGCGGCGGGCGTCGGTGTCCATACCTTTAAACGATTTACCATCGGGGTAATAGCCAAAGACACTGCGGTTTTTGTACCAACGCAGGCCCATGCGGGACGCCATTTCTGGCTCGAAGTGTGAAGAGTCGTCCCAGACGCGCTGGAGGTCGATGATGCCTGCGGTGACATCGAGCATAGGGGTGCCATATTCGCCAAGATTGCGTTCGTGGATAAAGGCATCAGGTCCAAGCCCTTCGCGGCAGAGTTCGAAGATTTTCCGGTAGGCGGTAGTGGTCGTATGATTCGGATCATAGAATCCCCCTGTGGGAATCCAACCACTTTCGGGGTAGTCAAATTTAATCCCAGCTAGGCCATCTTTTGCCATGCGTTGCCACATCGCGAGTGTGTAAGCTTGGAATTCTGGGTGGGTGAAATCGTATTTGACCCATGGCATGTGGTGGCGGTGCTCGGCGTGGAGGCGTGAGATGTCGCCACGCAGTATCCATTGCGGGTGAAGCAGGGCGAAATCATTTGATGGCATATTGGTCTGAATGTAGGTGAACGGGATGCCGCCAAGCTCGCGCAGTTTACCATTGAATTTGGCGAATGTTTCATACGGGGGCGTGAGTGCCCCGTATTTGGCCCACATTTTATCATTCCACCAGCCTTGTTGGGTGTTGCCGTAATTTTGGTCACAATAAAAATCGGGCTCAAGCCGAATGGCGACGGGGGTGTGCTTGAGTAGTCCCGATTTAGCGGCGAGTTCCATTTGTTCGATGAGCGACTTGGAATCGTTAATGGGACGACCTTCGCCGTATGCGCCTTGGGAGACGAGCCAACCGCAAAGGGTGGGGAAATCGTAGGGTTTTGGATTGGCCTTATTAGCAGTGCGCATGGCGAGTCCATACGCTTCGAGCGATGCAAAGGGATCGCTGGTGACGATATCGAGAAATACGCTGTCTGCAGCATGATAGGTGCTACCGGGCGAGACGAGTTTGCCGATAGGATCTTCGATGGTGACGGTGAACTCATTTTTCTTTTCGTCGAGGATTAAACGGCGCAAGAACTCGCGATAACGTAGCCCCCCCACGACGATGGAGTGGCGTTGCTCACCAAGTTTGCCGGTAATGAGGAGATTGTTATGGCAGTCGATCCCCAATTGGTTTTCAACATGGTTTTTCTGCGCACCTGCACCGCCACGAAGAACTTGCGGATTGGTGAGTTTTTGCCCCGGAATGAATGCCGCTTTCTCGATCACGCCGACGCGGGCGATGCGCATCGGGAATTCGCGCTGGTTGGTGACGGAGAAGCTAATTGCCGCAAACGGTTGCTTGTCATACACGGTAAGGTGGAAGGATTTCACGGGTGCGTAGCCACCACTTGGTGCCTCGGTAATCGTGAGTGTGAGGCCGGAGCCGAAGTCGTCAGAGACAACCGCTTGCTTCCATGCACGAGTGACTCCGGAGGGTTTTTTCCAGCCAATTTCATCCACCGTGAAGCGGGCGTTGGAGAAGGCGGTGGTTTGATTTGCGAGGTCAGTGGCTGACCAGGTGCCCGATTTGAGATTGTAAGTGAGATCGAATGCCTCGTTCGCGATGGATACGTCGTCTCCCGTATTTTTTACAGTAACAGCGTTCAGTTGGGAAATCGATAACAGGCAAAAGAAGAAAAATGGGGAAAATCGTTTCATGATGTTGCTGGCGTTGATGTATCGCGCTCTGTTAGATAAGGAAAGCGTATTTATGAAATATGTGTGCTGACAAAGATATTGAACCCATAATAAACGCGCGGCGGACATCAAAAATCTATCATGATTCTCGACGAAAATAAATTCAATCACTGCTTGCCATACAAAGAATTTTCATTATTTTGCGTCGCCGATTATCGAATATTATGAACCACGATCTTTTATCAAAAGCAGCGAATCAGGCCCGCGGGCTTGCCATGGATGCCGTTCACGCCTGTAATTCAGGTCACCTAGGATTACCACTCGGATGTGCCGAAATTGGCGCGGTTCTGTTTTCGGAGTCCTTGCGCTACGACGCTGCCACGCCCCGCTGGCTGAATCGTGACCGCTTTATTTTGTCCGCAGGTCATGGCTCGATGTTTCTCTACAGTTGGCTACATTTAGCGGGCTATGATGTATCTCTCGAAGAAGTAAAAAGTTTCCGCAAACTCCATTCGATCACTCCGGGACACCCTGAGTTCCATGAGACTCCCGGTGTCGAAGCAACCACCGGTCCCTTGGGGCAAGGCGTAGCAAATGCCGTGGGATATGCACTATCAGGCAAACGGGCTGCGGCTCGATTTAATACCACAGAGCATACCATTTTCGATCATCACGTGATTGCACTACTCGGCGATGGCTGCCTGCAAGAAGGTGTAGCAAAAGAGTCGATTGCGTTTGCTGGACACAATTGCTTGGATAATTTGGTGCTAATCTACGACTCCAACGATGTGACACTCGACGCAATGGCGAATGTTTCACAGGGCGAGGACGCTGAAGCGTATTTCACCTCTCAAGGCTGGGATGCTGTGACCATTGATGGACATGATCTCAGTGCCATTGCTGAGGCACTCGCTACGGCAAAAAGTAATGATAACGTCCGTCCGAAAGTCATCATTGCCAAAACGCTCATCGGCAAAGGCATTGATGAAGTCGCGGGAACAGCAAAAGCTCACGGCGAAGGCGGTGCCAAATTTATCGATGCCGCAAGAGCTAAACTGGGACTTCCCAGTGAGCATTTTTATGTTTCAGAGGACGTAAGAGCTCTGTTTGCTGAAAAGAAAGTCAAATCCGCCGCCGCAGTAACGGAATGGCAATCGACCTACGAGTCATGGGCGAGCAAAAATCCTGAACTTGCTTCTGAATTAGCCGACGGCGTGGCAATGGCAGTGCCAAGCGACCTTACTGATAAGATTCCAGCGTTTGCCGCCGATTACAATGATGCAACACGATCCGCCGGAGCAAATGTGATCAATGCAGTCGCGAAAGCCATACCGCAATTCCTCACCGGAAGTGCCGACCTTTTTGGTTCGACAAAAAATTACATCAAAGATGGTGGTGACTTCTCTGCGGCGAATCCGACAGGACGAAATATCTGGTTCGGCATTCGCGAACATGCCATGGGCGCAATCTGCAACGGCATTGCCTACGATGGGCTTTTCCGCGCATCAGGTGCTACGTTCCTTGTTTTTGCCGACTACTTACGCCCGTCGATTCGCCTTGCTGCTTTGGCGAAACTTCCCGTTACCTACATTTTCACTCATGATTCAGTGGGAGTGGGGGAAGACGGCCCGACTCACCAACCTGTGGAAACGACTACGGGTCTTCGAGTGATTCCAGGATTGGATGTCATCCGCCCTGGTGATGCGGAAGAAACGGCTGGTGCTTTTGTCGCCGCCATGAACCGAACCGATGGACCTACGGCATTGATTTTGACACGCCAAGCCATCCCTCTCATGAATGAGCTTTCGGTGACGGATCGCCGCGATGGAGTTCTTCGCGGTGCCTATATTGCCAAGCAGGAAACGAGTGCGCTTGAAACCATTTTAATTGCCAGTGGCTCAGAGTTGCAGCATGCCATCGCGGCAGCAGCTCAACTTGGTTCGGGCGTGCGCGTTGTTTCCATGCCATGTATGGAGCGATTCGATCGCCAAGACGCAGCATACCAAGAAAGTGTGTTGCCATCATCATGCACCAAACGTGCCGCCATTGAAGCGGGGGTCGGCGGACTCTGGTGGAAATATGTTGGTCTTCAAGGCAAGGTCGTTAGCATTGATCGATTCGGCATTTCTGCTCCAGGAAATACAGTGATGAAAGAGCTTGGAATGACGGCCGATCACTTGGTTGCTGTCGTAAAGGGCTAATCATCTTAATCCTATGGAAAAAAACGGCTAGGGTATTCTCTAGCCGTTTTTTGCGTAGTTTCGATGAATCGCTGTGGCAAATCTATCGACGATGCTGATTTTTCGAGTTATCTTTTCAAGGGTAGTATGATTGGTAATCCCAGCGGAGCTTCTTGGCATAGAATCGACCACAGGTGACGAAATTGTCACTAAAGCGGCGCGGGATAATGTTGTTTTGATTGGGTGATCCACGTCAAATTGTGGCGAGAAAATTATGCAAATTGTTTCCAAATTTCGATTTGTATTGCCGATCTGGTGGGGAGTTTTGATGATGACGATCCATGCCGAGGAATTGCCGCAAATGTCTCGTGCGAATTATCAATCCGTAAGCGGCGTGACTGGGAATCTGAATTCGATCGGCTCGGATACTTTGAACAATCTGATGACGCTGTGGGCAGAGGAGTTTAAGAAATTTTATCCGAATGTGAATATTCAGGTGGAAGGGAAGGGGAGTTCTACCGCACCGTTGGCCTTGATCGAGGGCACGGCGCAGATGGCTCCTATGTCCCGCCCGATGAAGGCGAAGGAGATCGATGCCTTCGAGAAAAAGTTTAGCTATAAGCCGACGGAGGTGCATGTGGCCATTGATGCGTTGGCGGTGTATGTGCATAAGGATAATCCGCTGAAGGGTCTGACGATGCAGCAGGTGGATTCGATTTTTTCAGAGACACGTAAAATGGATGGCGAGAATCTCACGGAATGGAGTCAACTGGGTATTGCCGCTTGGAAAGGGCAGGCGCTTTCGCTGTTTGGCAGAAATTCGGCGACTGGGACCTATGGGTTTTTTCAAGAACATGCGCTGGCGAAGGGCGATTTTAAGGCGTCTATCAAAGAGCAGCCGGGGTCATCGGCGGTGGTGCAGGGGGTGGGCGAGGACTTGTATGCGATGGGGTATTCGGGGATTGGCTACCGCACCGCCAAAGTGCGCCACTTGCCGCTGGCGCTGGATGCGGAGTCGGAGTTTTTTGAGGCATCGTATAAAAATTGCCTGTCGGGTGATTACCCGCTGGCGCGGTTTTTGATCATTTACGTTAATAAAAAGCCCTCGCAGCCCTTGGACTTGCTGACCTTGGAGTTCGTGAAATACAGCTTGTCGCCACAGGGGCAGAAGGTCGTGGAGAAGGATGGATATTATCCCATGCCCGCAGAGTTAGCGGCGGGGATCATCGAGAAATTGTCGAAATAGTTTGCGATGAAACAGACCCCAGATCCGCAGCGTTTCGAGGTAGCAAAGGCGACTTTGTGGTTTGATCGCTTGATGGGCTGGGCGATCAAGTTTGTTGGGGTGAGTGTGATTCTTGCGGTGTTTGGGATTTTTTGTTTCATTGGCAAGGAGGTGCTGCCGATCTTTCGGGGTGGCAAAGTGGAAAAAGCGGCATCGCTGAATGCGGGGATGAAGCCGCTGGTGATGGGCGTGGATGAGTGGGGGGAGATGCCGTTTTTTTACTCAGGTGGGGCGCGAATCAACTTTGTCGATAGTAAAAATGCTGCCGTTGCAGTGCAGGATGTGCCGGAGCTGAATGGGCTATCGGTCACGGCGTATGCGCATGATCCGCTGCGCAATCGTGTAGCGATTGGCTTAGATGACGGGCGCGTTGGATCGTTTTTGGTAAAATATGAGCGCGTCTATGAGGGCGATCAGGCCGTGGGGGTGAAGCCGACGGTGGAGATGGAGCCATGGCTGAGTTTGCCGCAGGGGGGGATGCCGATTCGCGCTCTGTGCTTCGGAGATTCGGGACGGTATGCTCTGTTGGCGGCGCAGTATGGTGAGCGGAATGTGGCGTTTGTGCGCATGGCGATCAAAGGTGGAATGATCGGGGAAAAACGTCGTGAAGTGCTTGCCACGGGGGATATTTCCTCGGAAATCACGGGCGACATCGCGCTGCTGCGCGTTAGTCCGAATGGGCAGGCACTATTGATCGCTGACCAGCAGGGCAAGGTGACGTATTTCCAGGCGGCGGGGCGGACGATTGTGGAGCGGCAGAATTTCACGCCGTTTGGTGGTCAGGCGATTGCGCAGATGGACTTTCTGTTCGGGGGAGACTCGGTGATTTTGACGGCGGGGGATGGCACGCAGGAGCAATGGAGTTTGTATCGCCAGCGGGTGGACGAAAAGCGCATCTTCGGGCGGGTGAAGTCCTTCGCAGCGGTGGGGAAAGAGGGGAAAATTTTTGCCATGAGTCAGCGTGATCGTAGTTTCCTCAGCGGGGCAGGGCGGGTGATTTCGTTGCGGCATAGCACTTCTGGCACCGTCCGCTGGCAAGGGGAGATCGACGTTGCGCCAATTAGCGCGGTGATCGATGGCAAGGGTCGATCATTTTGGGTAAGCTCTGCGGCGGGTGAAGCGCGGAGATATTTCATTGATGATCCGCATCCCGATGGAGGGGCGCGGGCGTTTTTCGGTAAGGTGTGGTATGAGGGCGGCGCGGGGCCAGTGTATCAATGGCAGTCAAGCGGGGGCAGTGACGATTTTGAAATCAAGCTCTCGCTGATGCCGCTGATCTTTGGTTCCTTGAAGGGGACGGCGTATGCGTTGTGTTTTTCGGTGCCGGTGGCGCTGGCGGCGGCGATTTTTTCTGCGGCCTTTTTGCCCTTGGGGATGAAGCGCGTGATCAAGCCGACGATGGAGATCATGTCGTCCCTGCCGTCGGTGGTGCTGGGCTTTTTAGCTGGGCTGTGGCTGGCGCCGCTGCTGACAGACCGGGTGCCTTCGGTGATGTTGATGGTGGTATTGATGCCGGCAGCGGCGTTGCTGACCGGATACTTGTGGTGTCGTTTACCGCTGGCATTTCGCCATCGCTTTGAAGGCGGAGCGGAGTGGATGATTTTATGGCCCGTGTTGCTGCTAGTGGGCTACCTTGGTTGGTGGTGCGGGCCGATTTTAGAGAGTTGGTGCTTCGTTTATACCGATGCGGAGACAGGGCGCAAGGTAGCGGACTTCCATCTGTGGTGGCCGCAGGTGACTGGCACGAGTTTTCAACAGCGGAACTCGCTGGTGCTAGGGTTCATCATGGGCTTCGCGGTCATTCCGGTGATTTTTACGATTGCGGAGGACGCGCTATCGAACGTGCCGAAGAACTTAACTGCAGCGGCGTATGCCCTTGGCGCGAATCGCTGGCAAGTGGTCTGTTCGGTGATGTTACCAGTGGCGGCTTCGGGGATTTTTTCGGCATTAATGATTGGCTTTGGTCGTGCCGTTGGGGAAACGATGATCATGGTCATGGCGACGGGGAATACGCCGATGATGGAGTGGAATTTATTTTCTGGTATGAGAACGCTGTCGGCCAATCTCGCGGTGGAGCTGCCCGAAGCCGCCGTGGGCTCGACCCACTACCGCGCCTTGTTTCTTGGTGCCATCGTGCTGTTCGCGATGACTTTTGTGCTCAATACCGTGGCGGAAGTGCTACGGCAAAGACTCCGCGAGAAATACAAAATCGTCTAAGTTATGTCGCAAGCCTCTGAACCAAATCATTGCACCTTCGGGACGAGCAAGCGCGCTCGCAAGGGCGAGCCGTTCGTGTGGCTTACCGCCGCTGGGCTAGCGGTGGGGATATCGATGGCCGTCGGGCTGTTTCTGTTGTTGCTGGTGAAAGGCACGAATACATTTTGGCCGCGACGCATTGAAACATTTGAGATTAAAAAGGGCGACAGCACGGAAAAATTCTACGGATTCGTCGTCGGCACCAGCGAGCGCAAGGACGATACGCAAGTGGTGCATGAGGAGGTGAAAATTTTCCGCGCAAATAAAGATGTCTATAAAGATGCGTTCTTTTATGTCGATACGGCAGCGATTGTGAGTCGTGATTCGTCGGCAAAGGTGGCGTTGATTCAGCGCTTGAGCGATGGCCCAGCAATGGGTGAACCTCTATCACTTGTGAGCAAGGATGGCCGCACGGGGGCGAGTGATGAATATTTCATCAGCAAGCTGCGGGAGACGATCGAGCAAAACAAACGCCAACGCTCGGCCATCGAAAAAATCGAAAAGCACCAGATTGGCAAAATCAGTGCCGCGCAAGAAAAGCTCGGCTATGCCAGCAAAGCAGGGCGCATTTCCCCGCAGGAGGCAGCGACCAAACGCGCGCAATTGGACGCGGAATTTCTGCGCCTCAAGGCAAAGGCCGATGAATTACGCCAAGAAATGAGCGGCAATGCGCTGATCTATCGGTTGGCGAACGGCAGCGAGAGAAGTATCCCTGTCAGTGAACTGCTCGATGTTTATGCGGCGAATCAGCACGGTTTCCTCGGTAGGCTGGGCGAAGCGGTCCGCCGCGGCTGGTTATTCTTGGTCGAGGACCCACGCGAAGCAAATACCGAGGGCGGGGTATTTCCTGCCATCTTCGGCACGGTAGCGATGACCTTGGTGATGAGTTTTTTCGTGACGCCCTTCGGTGTCATGGCGGCCATTTACCTGCGCGAATACGCCAAGCCCGGCTTAATGGTGCGCATCGTCCGCATCTGCATGAACAATCTCGCCGGTGTGCCGTCCATCGTCTTCGGCGTATTCGGCCTCGCCTTTTTTATCTATTTCGTCGGCTCTGCCGTAGATGAATCATTCTTCGGAGAAAAACTCCCAACGCCCACCTTCGGCACGCCGGGGATTCTTTGGGCATCACTCACTTTGGCCTTGCTGACCTTGCCGGTCGTGGTCGTGGCGACGGAAGAAGCACTCAGTGCCGTGCCGCGTGGCGTGCGCGAGGCGGCACTCGCCTGTGGCGCATCGAAGTGGCAAACGATCCAACGCGTCGTCCTCCCCGCCTCACTGCCCGGCATCCTCACCGGAGTCATCCTCGCCATGGCCCGCGGCGCGGGAGAAGTGGCACCGCTAATGTTAGTCGGCGTGGTAAAACTCGCCCCGTCATTGCCCATCGATACCACCGCGCCATTCATTCACGCCGAGCGCAAGTTCATGCACCTCGGCTTCCACATCTACGACCTCGGCTTTCAGTCGCCCGATGCCGATGCCGCCATGCCCTTTGTCTATGCAACCGCGCTGCTGCTCATCATGGTGGTCATTTCGCTCAACCTCGCCGCGATCCTGATCCGCAATCGCCTGAAAAAACGCTTCGCCGTCTCCAGCTTCTAACCACCATGTCCTCTCCCAGCAACGCCAGCCCTGCACCGCGAGCCGACTTTGTCCGCGTGGAAAATTTCAGCTTCTACTACGGCAGCAAGCAATCGCTCCACAACATCGATATGGCGATCCCCGAGAAGCAAGTCACCGCCTTGATCGGTCCCTCAGGCTGCGGCAAGTCCACCCTCTTGCGCAACATGAATCGCATGAACGACCTCGTCGATAATGTGCGCCACGAGGGCGACATCCGCCTCGGTGGTATCAGCCTCTACGATCCTACAATCGAAGTCATTTCCCTGCGCAAACGCGTCGGCATGGTCTTTCAAAAATACAATCCCTTTGCCAAATCCATCTACGAAAACGTCATCTTCAGCCTGCGCGTCGCAGGTAGAAAGAAAAAGTCCGAACTCGATGAAGTCGTCGAATACTCCCTCCGCGATGCCGCCCTGTGGGATGAAGTAAAAGACCGCCTCCACGAAAGTGCCTTCGGTCTCTCCGGCGGCCAACAACAGCGCCTCTGCATCGCCCGCGCCATCGCCAATCAACCAGAAATCCTCTTGCTCGATGAACCCTGCGCCGCGCTCGATCCCCTCGCCACCCTCAAGATCGAGGAACTGATCCTGAAGTTAAAAAAATCCTACACCATCGTCATGGTCACTCACAACATGGAACAAGCCGCCCGCTGCTCCGATTTCACCGCCTTTCTCTACATGGGAAATCTCATCGAATACGCCACTACACAGCAGATTTTCCACGACCCGCTGCACCAGCAAACCAAGTCTTACATCTCTGGAAACTTCAGTTGATATGGAACACGCCCACCCAGACACCGCCATCAGCGTTCGCAATATCGACTTTTTCTACGGCGATACCCACTCGCTGCGCAACATCACCATGGACATCGCCCGCCACCAAGTCACCGCATTCATCGGGCCATCGGGCTGCGGGAAATCCACTCTGCTGCGCTGCTTCAACCGCATGAATGACTTCATCCCCGAGGCTCGCGTAAGCAAAGGACAAATCCTCATCAACGGCATGGACATCCACAGCCCCAGCGTGGACGGCATCGAACTGCGACGCAACGTCGGCATGGTCTTTCAAAAATCCAATCCCTTCCCCCGCTCGATCTACGAAAACGTCGCCTACGGCCCACGTATCCTGGGCGAAACAAAAAAAGCCCACCTCGACGCCATCATCGAGCAATCCCTGCGCGGTGCCGGCCTGTGGGACGAGGTCAAAGACCGACTGCACGATAGCGCCTACGGTCTTTCCGGCGGCCAACAACAACGCCTCTGCATCGCCCGTGCCATCGCCGTTGAGCCCTCCATCATTCTCATGGATGAACCATGCTCCGCGCTTGACCCCATCGCCACCGCCGCCGTCGAGGAACTCATCAAAGAGTTAGGGGAAAAATTCACCATCGTCATTGTCACGCACAACATGCAACAAGCCGAACGCGTTTCCCAAAAAACCGCCTTTTTCTACCTCGGCGAACTCATCGAATACGCCACCACCGCCACCATATTCGGCGCGCCCGCTTCGCCGAAAACCCAGCAATACATCGCGGGAAAATTCGGCTAGCAATACTCAAACCACACGGATCGATGCTGTAAGCCCATAGGCCACCAACTGCTTGCAGTGCAATTCCGCTTGCTCTTTTTCCTCCACTTCCGCCACCGCACTGCCTCTTTGATGCGCCTCTAGCATGATTTTTACCGATAACTCAATGCTGTGACCAAAAATCTTCATCAAACAAAAAATCACAAACTCTTGCGCATTATGATCATCATTATGCAACAATACCTCCCATAGCGAATCAAGATGGTTTTCCACCTCCTTCTTCGGTTCCGCCACGGTATTTCCTAGATTCACACGCCCACGATACACGATCTTCCATCACTCTTCAATGCAAGATCTC
This sequence comes from Akkermansia muciniphila, assembly GCA_945862285.1. Taxonomy (GTDB): domain Bacteria; phylum Verrucomicrobiota; class Verrucomicrobiia; order Verrucomicrobiales; family Akkermansiaceae; genus UBA956. The sequence goes on from CAMAYN010000037.1 coordinate 12,295, forward strand.
CCACCCTCAAAAATACCTCCTATCGGTCCATTCCTCACGCCGTAACCCGTATCAAGCAATAAAATTTCGCTTGCATTTCTTAAATTTTCACCGCTAGTCACTTCGTCAGCAGTCCTCAACACTCACAAAATCATGGGTAAAATTCTTATCATCGCCGAAAAACCAAGCGTCATGGCTGACCTTGGTCGCGCTCTCTCAAAACCTCTAGGCAAGTTCGAAAAAGAAGGTTCCGGACGCGATTCCTGGCTCGAAAATGACAATGCCATCATCACTTCTGCCGTCGGTCACCTCGTCGAACTCCGCATGCCTACAGGACCAAATGGCAAGAATTTGCCATGGAAATTCGATGTCCTCCCCGCCATTCCTGCTACCTTCGACCTCGATCCCATCGTCGATTCCGAAGCTCGTCTCAAACAAATCCTCAAACTCGCCCGCCGCAAAGACGTTGCCGAAATCATCAATGCCTGCGATGCCGGACGCGAAGGGGAACTCATCTTCCGCTACATCATCGAATACGGCCAAATCCAAAAGCCCACCAAACGCCTGTGGATGCAATCCATGACCCAAGGTGCCATTCTCGATGCCTGGAACAATCTCCGCCCCGCCGCCGCGATGCAATCTCTGGCCGATGCCGCGAAATGCCGCTCCGAGGCAGACTGGCTCGTCGGCCTAAATTCTACTCGTGCCCTTACCTGCTTCCGCTCACGCCACGGCGGCTTCAATATCACCGCTGCAGGCCGCGTCCAGACGCCCACGCTCTCCATTCTCGCCCAGCGCGAAAAAGAAATCCAAGCCTTCATACCGCAAGCCTACTGGGAAGTTGCCGCCGATTTTCAAGTCAAACAAGGCCAATACCCCAGCACCTGGTTTGATGAAACATGGAAAAAAGACGAAGCCTACCCACATTCCCGCGCCGAACGCATCTGGGATGCCGCTACCGCAGAAACTATCAAAAACCGCTGCCTTGGCAAAAACGGCATTGTCTCCGAGGAAAAAAAACCACAGTCGCAGATCGCCCCACAACTCTACGATCTCACCTCCCTCCAGCGCGATGCCTCTTCTCGCCTCGGACTCTCTGCCAAATCGACCTTACAAATCGCCCAAGCACTTTATGAAAAACATAAAATGCTCACCTACCCCCGCACCGATTCCCGTTACCTCCCCGAAGATTACCTCGGCACCGTCCGCACTACCCTCCAAGACCTTGCCGCCCAGTCCTCTGAACTCGGCCCGTACGCGAACGCCGTCCTCAAAGGCACCAGCCCCACTGGCCCTCAACTCACCAAAAGCAGACGCGTTTTCGACGATAAAAAAGTCAGCGACCACTTTGCGATCATTCCCACCGGCACCATCGCGAAATTATCTGATCTCGAACAAAAAGTCTTCGATCTCGTAGCCAAGCGCTTCATCGCCGTCTTCTACCCAGCCGCCGAATTCGAACTCACTCGTCGCATCACTCGCATTCAGCATAGTGCCGATGTTATCGATGCCTTCAAGACAGACGGCAAAGTCCTCATCAAAGCCGGATGGATGGAAGTCTATGGCCGTCGCCCGGGTGTAGCAGCGAACAAAGATGAACTCGTCGGCATTTCTCCTAACGAAAACGCCCTCGCCAAGCACGTAGAAGTCAAGGCAGATACCACCAAGCCACCCGCCCGCTTTAACGAAGCCACTCTCTTGTCCGCCATGGAAGGAGCTGGGAAACTCCTCGACGACGAAGCACTCGCCGAAGCCATGTCTGATCGCGGCCTCGGCACTCCTGCCACCCGCGCCGCCATCATCGAAGGCCTCATCGCCCAGAAATACCTCGCCCGCGATGCCCGCGATCTTCACGTCACCCCCAACGGCATGGCACTCATCCGCCTCGTCAGTGAAATGAACATCGAAGGTCTCAGCTCCCCATCTCTCACCGGCGATTGGGAATACAAACTTCGCCAAATGGAACAAGGACATCTCCGCCGTGACCAATTCATGCACGAGATCGAATCCTACACCCGTGAAATTGTTGAAAAAGCCCGCAGTCACGCCCAAGCATCCAAAGAGCAGTCATTCCCCGATCTTGAAGCACCATGCCCCGCCTGCCAAGCTCCCTCTCTTCGCCAGACCGATGCCACCTACGAATGCCGCCAACCAGGTTGCAAGTTCTCGATGAAAAAACACATCGCCTCCCGCGAGATCAGTTCCTTCGAGGCAAAAGAACTCCTCACCAAGGGCATCGTCGGCCCACTCACCGGCTTCAAATCCCGCTTCAATAAACCTTTCGAGGCCTCACTCAAGCTCGACGATAAAGCAAAAATCGGCTTTCATTTCGACAACGACGACTCGGATAGCAGTATCCAACTCACCGATGAAATGATCGTCGGCAATGTCACTCTGAAAAGCGGCCAAGCCGCCGCCATTTACCAGACTGAAAAAGCCTACATCATCCCCGCGATCACCTCGCCGAAAGAAAAAGATGGCATCCGTATCGGGCGTAGCATCTTGCAAAAAGAAATCCCCCTCGAAGAACTCCAGCGCCTCCTTATCGAAGGCCGCACGAATTTAATGAAAGGCTTTGTTTCTAACAAAACGAAACGCACTTTCGAGGCCTACCTCTTGCTCGATGAGAAAACCGGGAAAATTGGCTTTGAATTCCCCGAACGCGAACCTCGTTTCCCGAAAAAGCCCACAGCCGATTCTGCATCTCCTGAGCCAAAGCCGCCTAAAGCTCCTGCCAAGAAGGCCGCAAAAAAAGCCGCAAAATCAAAATCGTAATTTCCTAGGAAACGTGACGACATACCGCATAGGCGCTGATGCAATGACGATGAAACGACTTTTCTAAAAAACAAACCCGCATCCCGAAGGTCAACCGTATCCATAGCTAAACTATATTTTTCGGTTTCCTCTTCGGAGCGCGGGTCGAATTTTATCCCATGGATCGGCGTCGATTAGAGTGCCTTGAGCACTTCTTTCAAAGCGGCGAAGTCTGGTAAATCTTTCGGATGGTCTTTGACATCGGCAAAGCGAACGATGCCCTCTTTATCGACCACAAAGGCCGAACGTTTGGCAACTCCACCCATGATCAAGTTCACTTCGGGAAGGAACTGCTCGTAAGCCACACCATAGGCCGCTGCGGCGGTGTGCTCGTAGTCGCTCAGCAGAGGAATGGTAATACCTTCTTTTTCGGCCCATGCCGCTTGCGCGAATGGATTGTCGCCGCTGATGCCGATGACTTTTGCATCCAGTGCTTCGTATTCGGAAATACCATTGGAAATATCGCAAAACTCCGTAGTGCAGACTCCGGTGAATGCCATGGGCACAAAGAGTAAGACGATGTTACTGCTGCCGATATGCTCGGAAAGGGTGAATAGTTTCGGCCCGTCAGCAGTTTTGGTGACGAGGGTGAAATCTGGTGCTTTATCTCCTACTTGAATTGACATAATTTGTTGATGTTGTTGTGTGGGGCGCTATGCTAAGCCAATTTGCTGATTGGTCAAATGTCCATTCGTAGGTTTCATCATTTTTTTATTTCTTCGCCACAGCCTGATCCTCTTCCACAAAAAAACTTCCCTTTTCCTCCATCTTCCTGCACCCTCCCCGCCACATGTCCGGTTCTTTTGTCCACCTCCATCTCCACACAGAATACTCCACTCTCGATGGAATGAACCGCGCTGCCGATGTCGCCAAACGCGCCGCCTCACTTGGCATGCCCGCCGTTGCCATGACCGATCACGGCAACCTCTTCGGTGCCATCGAATTCTACCAAGCCTGCAAAAAAGCAGCAGTCAAACCCATCTTCGGCTGCGAAATCTACCTTTGCCCCACCACCAAAGACGAGAAACGCGAAATCCCTGGCCGCAAACGCAACTGCCACATGACTCTCCTCGCCGAAACCAATGAAGGCTGGAGTAATCTCACCAAACTCGTCACCGTCGGACACCTCGAGGGCATGTACTACGGCAAACCCCGCGTCGAACGCGATGATCTCCGCAAATACGCCGCTGGCATCATCTGCCTCACCGGTTGCATCTCCGGCCCTCTTAACGAATGGCTCCTCGCTGGCGATAAAGAAAAAGCCCGCGAAACCCTCCACGAACTCATCGACATCTACGGCAGGGAAAACACTTACATCGAAGTCCACAACCACAGCCTCGGCCCACAACTCCAAGTCCTCCCCGACCTCATCGCCCTCGCCCGCGAGGAAAATGTCAAACTCGTCGCCGCGAACGATGTCCACTTCCTCGACCGCTCAGACCACGAAGCCCACGACGTCCTCATCTGCATCGGCACCGGCAAGCAAGTCTTCGATGAAAGCCGCATGCGCTACACCCCGGAAGTCTATTTCAAAACCGCCGAGGAAATGCGCGAAGTCTTCGCCGACCTCCCCGAAGCCTGCGATAACACCCTCGAAATCGCCGAGCGCTGCAACGTCACCCTCAAGCTCGACTCCACTAGCTCGGAAAAATACCCGCAATTCGGCACTCCCGATGGCTCGCCGCGCGAAGAATACTTCCGCCACCTTTGCTACCAAGGCCTCGAAAAACGCTACGGCAAAGAAAAAGCCGCCGACCCCGAAGTCACCGCCCGCCTCGACTACGAGATCGATACCATCAACAAACTCGGCTTCGCCTCCTACTTCCTCATCACTGCCGACTTCATCCAATGGGCGCGTGACCAAAACATCCCCGTCGGCCCCGGTCGTGGCTCCGCCGCTGGCTCCCTCGTCGCCTATACCATGGGCATCACCGACATCTGCCCGCTCCGCTTCGGCCTCCTTTTCGAGCGATTTCTTAACCCCGAACGCGTCAGCCCGCCCGATGTTGATATCGACTTCTGTCAATCCCGCCGATCTGAAGTCATCGAATACGTTCGCGAAAAATATGGCCGCCGCTCTGTTTCGCAAATCATCACCTACGGCACCCTCGGCGCAAAAAGCGTCATTCGCGACGTCGCCCGCGTCATGGGTGTCTCCTACGGCGAGGCCGACCGCATTGCCAAGATGATCGAACCAAAACCCGGAGTTACCCTCGAAAAAGAATGGAAAGACAAAGCCGAACTCCGCGAACTCGTCGATAGCTCCACCACCTACCACGAACTCTGGGACTACGCCGTCAAACTCGAAGGACTCGTCCGCAACACGGGTGTCCACGCCGCTGGTGTCGTCATCGGCGACCGCCCCCTCGACGAGCACGTACCGCTCACTCTCGGCAACGAAGGCGAAGTCGTCACCCAATACGACATGGGCGCCATTACCGAATGCGGCCTTCTCAAAATGGACTTCCTCGGTCTAAAAAACCTCACCGTCATCCAAGATGCCGAGGGACACATCCGCCGAAAAATCCCCGACTTCCGCGTCGCCGACATGCCGCTCGATGACGCCAAAACCTTCGAAATCCTCAACCGTGGCGAAACCATGGGCGTATTCCAGCTCGAGTCCGGTGGCATGGTCGATACCTGCCGCAAGTACGGCATGGACAAAATCGAAGACATCATCGACCTCCTCGCCCTCTACCGCCCCGGCGCCATGCAGTTCATCGACCAGATGATCGAGGTCAAAAAAGGCCGCAAAAAACCCACCTACGAGCACCCCCTCCTCGAACAAGTCTCCGGCTCCACCTACGGCATCATGATCTACCAGGAACAGGTCCAAAACGCCGCCAAACTCCTCGCAGGTTACACCCTCGGTGGTGCCGACCTGCTCCGCCGCGCCATGGGGAAAAAAGACCCGGAAAAAATGGCCAAGGAACGCAGCACCTTCGTCAAAGGCTGCGCCGAGCACAACAACATCGGCGATAAACTCGCCAACACCATCTTCGACAAAATCGAAATGTTCGCTGGCTATGGCTTTAACAAATCCCACTCCGCCTGCTACGGCCACATCTCCTACTGGACCGCCTACCTCAAGGCGAATCACCCCGTCGAGTTCATGGCCGCCCTGCTCTCGAACGAAATCAACAACACCGATAAAATCGCCGTCTTCGTCTCCGAATGCCATCGCATGAAGATCGAAATCCTCCCGCCCGACCTCAATAAATCCCACCTCCGCTTCCACCCCGAGACCACGCCCACCGGAGCCGCCGCCATCCGCTACGGCCTTGCCGCCATCAAAAACTGCGGCGAGAACGCCATGGCACTCGCCATCGAAGAACGCGAAAAATCAGGCCCCTTCGCCTCCCTCGAAGACCTCGCCAACCGCCTCGACTCCCGCGTCGCCAACAAACGCATCCTCGAAACCCTCGTCAAATGCGGCGCCCTCGACTGGACGGGCGAAAACCGCGCCACCATGTTCCTCCGCCTCGAGTCCGTCGTCGCCGCCTCCTCCTCCCTCCACAAAGACCGCGCCTCCGGCCAAGTCTCCCTCTTCGATAGCCTCGACTTCGCCCCTCCCGCCGCCAAAGCCACCAAAAAAGAAATCCTCGAAGAATGGCCCAAAGACGAACGCCTCCAGCACGAAAAAGAACTACTCGGCTTCTACGTCACCGGCCACCCCCTCGATAAATTCCGCGGCCTCATCGACTCGGATAAATTCTGCCGCCTCGGCCTCATCGACGAGCTAGAACCCGCCAACCCGCGCGACCGCTTTGCCTTCGCGGGCATGATCCGCACCGTAGAGCCAAAAACCACCAAAACCGGCAAACCCTTCGGCGTGCTCATCCTCGAAGACTTCACCGGCTCAGCCGAAGTCGTCATCTGGGGCGAATCCTTCGTCCCCGCCCGCGACAAAGGCATCCTCGAGCCCGGCAAAATCATCCGCTGCAAATGCTCCGTGCAAGTCGATGACCGCACTGGCACCCGCCGCCTCACCGGCAGTGAAATCGACGAACTCAAACCCCGCGTCGCCTCCAAAAACGACAAAGGCCCCGTGCAACTCACCCTCTGGACGACAAGACACAGCGAGCACGATCTCCAAGACATCCGCCACATCATCGCCGGCTACCCCGGCACCACGCCGCTGCAAATCCACTTCCAAAACAGTTCCGGCAAACGCGCCACCATCGAGTTACCCGAACTCTACCAAGTCAAACGCAGCGACGAACTCCTCCAAGCCCTCGACAAATGGATGGATGATTAATCAGGAGGCACAACATTCTGCTGCGCAACACGTCCTCAACACCATCTTCTAAAAAAAATCCCCGAATGCAAAACATCGAACACACGAACTCCCACAATTGATGAAAAAACCAATGTTTTCCATGATCGTTACAAGCTTACTTGCTTGCTCTATCCTGTCACTTTTCAAAAGCAGTGCCGAAGAGCCAAAAGCAGGCCAGGTGATCAGGGAATCTAGAAAAGACTTGGACATTGTATGTAAAGTTACGATTCCCGCCGACCTTAAAGAGGAAATGACCTTTACCCATAAAGATGGTAGCAAAGAAAAAGGGAATGCCAGAGAGATGTATAAGCAAGCGTATGAAGCAGGATGGCAAGAATGCCTAGAATACTTTCAAACAGGGGAAATGGACTTGGATGAAACCCATGTTATGCCGATCATGATGGCAGAGTGGGGTTTGACAATGAATGCCCGTCAAGAAGGCTTCGACCAATGTCGGAAAGACCTTCTTGACTACGAGAAGAAGCACAATATCACCTTCAAGCCACTTAAAAATCCACAAATCAAGGCGCTTCTCAATGCGGGAATAGATCTCGAATTTAAGAACGATCCACCTGCCTACGATGAAGGGCCAACTCGTATCTCCTTACATGGTAAAGAAATCACTGATACACATTTGAAGCCACTTCAAAACTATAATAGTATGATCGAAGTAGATGCTAGTGGCACTAGCATCACAGATCTCGGGCTTGAATACCTTCAAAAATCTTCAGATATGAGATGTCTCGATCTCGGTGGCACAGCCATTACTGACAAGGGCATCGAGTCGGTGCTCCGTTTCAAAAAACTGGAAATTCTCTCACTATCAAACACTGCTGTGACCGATGTAGGAGTAAGCAAACTAGCAGCTTTACCTAGCCTTGACGTCCTTGAGCTAGAAGGTTGCGCCATTACTGACCAAGCACTGATCGCTTTGGCAAACGCCCCTAAATTGCGCTGTCTTTACCTTGGTAAAGAAGCTGACGAATCCTTCGCTCTCAGTTTCAAGCCTAATCCACAGAGTCGATCCCTTGATGTGAAAAAAGACCTGAATCACCCACAGGTGATTAAAAACGCTCCAAAAATCAGCGATGTTGGTCTCGCGGCTATCGCTAAGATGAAGGGACTAGAAAGTCTAGGTCTGGAAGGTAGTAACATCAGCGACAAAGGCCTAGCAGAACTTCGCATACTGAAGAGACTTGAAATGCTGCGGTTGGATCACACGCCCATTACCGATGCTGGTTTGCAGTCATTAGCGTCCCTCCCAGAATTGGATTACATAAGCCTAAAAGCTTTAAACATCACAAACGATGGACTAAAAGCACTTGGTGGCTTGGAAAAATTGGAAATTTTGAATCTAACTGATTGCAAACTGACGGATGACTGCCTTGTTCATCTCAAAGGTTGCACTGCGTTGGAGTATATATGGAGGACTGGCACCCAAATCACTGACCAAGGCATCAAAGAATTGCAGAAAAATCTACCCAAACTGCGTAAGAATTGATCAAGATCCACGAAGGTCAGATCATGCTCACGACCACCTTCCTTCAACGGTTGGAGTCCTTCAAAGAAGCATCCTTTTTCTTCCGCCCATGTGACGAGGCGGCGGAAACTTTGATCGTAAATGGACCATTCGTCGCTTTGGCCATCCGTTCCACCTGAGCATAGGCATCTTGCGAGGTCGTCGTAGGCCTCGATGAGCGAGCGATCGCGATCCGGTTCAGGTAAGAGATTTTGTCCATTCAAAGTCGAAACATTCAAACGCCATTTCCATCTACTGGCAAGACAAAACGCATACCAAAATCGATTCCCTGATCCACATCTGCAAAAGCGCAGCGTAAATCCACTTTGATGACCAATGGCATCGCAGCATCGCATTTTTCTCTGTCGAAGAGCGATTTGAGCATCTTGATGATGAAGTGAAAAAGAAGTGAAAGGATCAACTCACGCGACAAAGAGTGCATGACGATGAGCACTCACACTCAGGTACATTGAATGATCTGCCGATGTGATGGGTGGTAACACTACTATGCCTCCGATAAATAAAAAATTCCTGCCACAGGATGGCAGGCTCAAGACAGATGGGACGGGATTGTTCCTTCCCCACCAAACGGTGATATGTCCGTGCTCGATTGATCATAACAAAGTGTCGTGCTAACCGTGGGGTCATGTTGTGTCCACCATGACCCCATGACAGAGTCGGAATGACCTCATGTTATGCCCACCATGGGGTCATGTCGTGCTCACCATGACCCCATGACGGGGTCGGAATGCCCCCATGTTATGCTTACCATGGGGTCATGTTGTGTCCACCATGACCCCATAACGGGGTCGGAATGACCTCATGTTATGCCCACCATGGGGTCATGTTGTGCTCACCATGACCCCATGATGGGGTGGGAATGCCCCCATAATATCATCTTACCCTACGGGAGGCTCCTTGCGTGTGACATGGCAATGCAAAATTTCGCCTAGAATTAATTTGACGTGGTGGCACGAGGAAACTAGGGAAATATTGTAATTTTGCAGTAAAAGTGCCGATTTATGGCGCAATGTTACGCTTCTTCCTCACCAAACAATAACAAACCACAACAAGACCATGACAAAAGTAAAACTTGACCTCCAAAACAAAGACTTCCTCACCCTCCGCACCCGCGCCATCGGCCCCAACGATCTGGAAAGCCCCTGGAGTGACGAAGCCATTTGCATGGCTCCGTAAGGAGTCGCTGCATCCTGCTCCGCCGCCTTCTCCATCTTGACTCTGGATGACTTCGCAGACATCCGCTTCCTAGGGTTCTCTTCCTAGGGAGAAGGCAGTTCATCGGCGGCATCGCCGAGCGCGGGTTAGTCCTTGAGGTGTCCATGCCTTGGGTGAAGCGGGGGCAGACGACCCCTCACCCACCGCTTGCCTCCCACCGCGTCCCGCCCCGCAACCCTCCTTGATATAAGGACGATTCGTAAAATATCTAAGAAAATCACTTGAAATTCCAACACAAATCCAAAACACTCTACTCGCCATCCCCATCTGATATAACATTCTGATGGGATACGAATTCAACTGTTCGACAGAAACAAGATGAAAATCCAAACAAAAGCCATCTTCGGAACTATACTTGTTACCCTAATTTGCTGCCATTTGACCGCACTACCCTGTGAGGAACCATCTCCCAAAGCAAATACCCCTACACGGGAGACGGACTCGGCCTCGGCAGAGTCCAAGACGACGCAGAAGTCCGCTTTTGTTCTAGGCTTTGTGAAGAAAGCTGGACCTGTGCCCCCTGGAATGACTATTCAAGCGGCGATTGAGATGGCTGGTGGGCGCGGTGGATGCACCTCTTGCGAAGAAGCAATGAAACGGGATGGCCATCATCCTTCGTTTGATTTTCCTCCGCGCCTTACACGGGGCGGGAAGGTCATCAAATGGTCTTGGCAGGATGACAGTTGGAAGAAATTCACACTTGAGCCAGTGATATAGTTGAGGTTCTTCATATTCTATGGTAGGGTATCACGGCACCTAGAAAAGTTGAACAAGCCGCGCCGTGACAACCCCTGCCAGCCGTTCAGTTTCAATGATTTCACCTGATTACAACCCTAAACCTGTGATCGTCGTGCGCCGCCGCTGGTAGTGGTGCACGCGCTCTACGTTCGCTCGGATTATGAAGACCCTCCTGATCTTACTCGTAGCACTTGCTCTTCCATGTTTCGGCGGGGTCTCTTGGTCGCACCGAGTCGCCGAGGGTGAAGATGGCGGCATCAATGCCAACTACTTCTTATTCGAGAC
>CAMAYN010000038.1 GCA_945862285.1 Akkermansia muciniphila
AGGCGCGGCGTTTTCCAAGGGGCCTGGGGTGTTTCATGCGATCATGATGGTGGGGGCGGTGGCGGCTTGTGTGGGATTGCCGATTGTTTTGCAAAAAGGAAAAAGAGTCGGCCTGTATTTGATCACGGGCACGGCACTGTTCCTCGTTGGCGGATTTTTTCTTCGCCATCATTTTGGCTGGGATACGGCTGTCTCGAGGTGGCAGGATCCGCGAATCATTGGTCATGCTTTTACGTTGAGTCGGGTGTTTTGGGAGTTTTGCCGATTGGGCTTTTGGCCTAACGGTTTATGCGCGGATCATCATATTCAGGAGACCTTAGCAGAGAAAGGATTTTGGCAGGTGAAGGATGCCGTGGCGTGGTGGGCAATGGCAGGGATGTTGGTCTTGGCTCTGCTGGCTTTGGTGATGATGTTTTTCCAAAAATCGCGACTGGTGGGTTTGTGTTTGGGCTTATTTGTCGGTGCGATTTTGATGCGGTTTGCGTTTTTTGTGCCGGAATTTATGCCGGAGTATCGGATTTACCCCGGCATGCCGTGGTTTTGTTTGGGTGTGGGGATTGTTTTGGCGGCGGCTTGGCGCTGGATGACTGAGCTGAATGGAGCGTATCCTGCGAGCGTGATACTCTTGGTGTTAGTAGTGATTTCTGCCAAACGCTCTCATCAATGGCATAGTCTCGATACATTGATGGCGGATGTTCTAAAGAAATATCCTGCAAATGCCCGAGCGATCTGGGTGTTGCAGCGGAATGACATTGAGAGGGGAAATTGGCAAGCGGTGATAAATCGGCATAAGACTTTGCCGGAAATGACGCAGAAATTGATTCGCCAAAATCAAAAATTAGCGCCAATCCGCACCTTGCCGACAGGGCATCACGCCTTAGCGGAGGTCGGATGCACGGGGTTATTTGCCCGCGCCGTGGCGGAAGTCCATGGTGCAGATAAGGGAATGATGGTGATCGATGCGTTAGAGATCTACATGAAGCAACTTGGCATCACAGAGCAGAACAATCTGGAGCATTGGCTGCACTTCAAACGCGCCAAGGCATGGATGTTTTACAAGCAAGGGCGTTACCAAGAGGCGTATGAGTTGCTCCGAGATTTCGCCATCGCCGATAGTCGGCTACTGCTAAAAGAAATTGAATCGAAACTAGCGCGGTCCTCACCAACGAGTGAGAGCCTGAAAAAGTGATTCGCGGTCGGCGATTTCTTCGGCGGTGAGAGATTCTAAGCGGCGGGTGGAAAACTGCTCGCAGGTGAAGGAGGCGAGGATGGAGCCTTTGACGATGGCTTGGCGAATTTCCGCAAAGCTAAATTCCGTTTTCCCAAAGGCCGCGAGATAGCCTGCAATGGCACCAAGAAAGGTATCGCCTGCGCCGGTGGGGTCGGCAAGTTCTTGTAAAGGGAAAGCCGAAGTGCGAAAAAATCGTTGCTCGCATGGTTGCCATGTTGCGGAATCGCCCGTGAAAAGCATGGCACCGAATTCGCCAAGTTTGATGATCACGTAGCGCGGGCCTTTGGCAAGCAGACGAGTGCCCGCTTGTATGAGGTTTGAGGTGCCAGTGAACTCCCGTGCCTCGCCTTCGTTAATGACGAAGAGATCGATTTTTTTCAGAACATCATGCAGACGATCGTTGGCGATGTTGATCCAAAGATCCATCGTGTCGGCAATCACAAATCGATCCGCCGAAGTGCAGGCATCGAGCATTTGCAGTTGGTTATCGGGCGACATATTGGCCAGCACTACGATGGGACTGCTCGCGATAGTCGATGGCACTTTTACCTCCCAATCTTGCAGGACGTTTAATCCTACACGATGCGTGGTGCGATCGTTCATGTTGGCGTGGTATTCTCCCGTCCATGTAAAACTTTCGCCTGACGAGCGTTCCAAACCTGTTAGGGAAATGCCGTGGCTCTCCAACATGGCGAGGTGTTGCGGCGGGAAGTCATGGCCGATAATGCCGACAAGATGAACTGGTTGGGCATAATAGGATGCCGCGAGGGCGGCGTAGGAAGCAGAACCGCCCAACAGTTCGTGCGCTTCTGCTTGCGGGGTGATGACGTTATCGATGGCAACGGTGCCGCCTACGATGATGGGTAAGGATGGCATGGCTGAAATAAGTTAGAGAATTTCTTCGATGGGAATCAATCCGTTAGAAGCGACGATGCTGTAGGTGTCGGGATTGTTAGGGCTTGGTGATAAATCGACTTTTCCTCCTGCGGTTTCCACGAGCAATTGTCCAGCGGCAATGTCCCAGAGGGAAATACGCGATTCGACGTAGGCATCAAGTCGGCCAGAAGCGATGTAGGCCATGCCTAGCGCGGCAGAACCCATCATGCGCATTTTTCGGGCACGAAGGGATGCGCGAGCAAAGCGCTCCATGCCAGTCTTTAATGCCTCCCCATCTTTGCCGCAGCCGACGAAGAGAATGGATTCCTCTAATTTGGTGCGCTTGCTGCATTGAATCGGATTGCCGTTATGCATGGCGGGGCCACCTTTTTCTACCGTCCATGTTTCTTGCACTATTGGATCGTGGATTACACCTGCAACGATTTCGCCGTCGATTCGTAGTGCAATCGACACGCAAAAATGCGGAATCCCATAGAAAAAATTCACCGTGCCGTCGATGGGGTCAACGATCCATTGGCGTGAGGAATCTTGATTTCCTGCAATGCCTTCCTCGCCGTAAAGCGCATCGTCAGGATGGGCGTTGAGCAAAATTTGGGTGATCATTTCTTGCGATTCTTTATCGAGCGCAAGTTTGATGTCATGATGGCATTCTTCGTCGACAACGGCAGTTTTGCCAAATTCGGCACGGAGGAAATTTCCCGCTGTCAAGGCGGCGTGAGTGGCGAGTTCGAGATCGGTCATGAGATAGTGTGATAATGTGAAAAAATGGGGCGCGACAAAGTGGCGATGCTCTGGGACTGAGGCAAGGAAAATGCTTACGTATTTCGATTCATCCGTGATTTTTCTAAATCTTGTCTTTACAAAATGTGATAAAGCATGCAGTTTTCCCGCTCATGGAAATAATTGCTTTGAATTGGTTAAATACGTCTATCGCATTGTTGACGACGATCTATGTTTTTGTCTGTGCATCGATGATTTTCCTCATCTTGCTGCAAAGACCCAAGCAAGAGGGATTAGGTGCAGCTTTTGGTGCTAGCACAGCAGGGGAGATCTTCGGTTCCCGCGTCACAAGCGTTTTACAACGGGGAACGGTCTATTTGGCCTCTTCTTTTTTTGTTCTCACATTGCTTTTGGCGATTTTAGTTCAAAGAAAAAATTCCGAAGCAGGTAAAATCAAATTTGAAGAGGTTGTCAGTACAACACCCGCAGTTCCTGAAAAACTGCCTACTTCTTTGCAAGCAGAAGTTCCTACAAATGCTTCACCAGTAACAACGCCGGTGGAAAATGCCATCGCAACACCAGAAACCACTCCTGCAGTAGATCCTACGGCACCTGTCGTTCCTGAAAAACCACCTGTCACTCCAGAGAATCCGCCTGTGACACCAGAAACCAATCCTGCAACGGAGGGTGAAAAAAAAGAAGGTGAGCAATAGTGAGTCAACTCATAGGCTCACACAATTTTCACATACACATTCGCTACTGTATTTGTGATTATCAAAAATGACACTTCGGGTCTTCCAGTTTGGGAAAGACCCGATCTTTTTTTGCCCGTGCCAAGTCAAACATGGGGTTATGTCTCTGCCAAAGATCGGAAATCGCACATAGTCGCCGGTGAGGATGAACTCAAGCTGGAATTGCGAAAAGATCATGACGAAAATATCCATCTGGTATGGATGCCAGGGATGACGAACATGGAAGTTCCCGAGGCGATCCCTCGTCTGTTTCAACAAGTGAAAGAATCTCGTGTTCGTTCGCACCTATTGACTTTGGTCGATGAATCAGGGCGGATCAAATGGGGGCTGATGATTTTTTCCTTCTATGGATTCTACTCGGTCTATCAAAGTTTTACTTCTGCCCCCGCGTTCGGCTTGATGGAGCATCTACTGGCATGGGTGAAGAGTTCTAATTTCACGCTAGGCTTGTTGCTATTTGTTATGTTCGCGGCATTTCCGTGGTATGAGAGTCGGAAGCGTTGGAAAGAAGTCAAGGAGTGGACGGAGGAGGGGATGCGTGAGGCCGGACGATTGGTGCGTTTCGAGACTTGGTTAGCAGGTCAGAAAATTGTCGTCACTCGTGGGCTATTGGGGCTGCTAGGATTGATTTATGCGCTACAATTTTTTTCTGGCAGCAAAGCCACAGCCGCAGCACTACTATCGGATCGCTTGGATGAGCGATGGCGCTTACTCTCTGCACCTTTAATGCACGGCCATCCATTGCATTTCATGATGAATGCATTAGGTCTGCTTTACTTGGGACGGCGTATCGAGGCTCTCGCTCGCTGGCCGCACGTCATTCTTGTTTTTCTTTTCTCGGCATGGATCGGCGGTGAATGTTCGATACTGCGATTAGCAAGTCTTCGTGTTCCTACTGCCGCACTCGGCGCGTCTGGTGGATTGATGGGTATGCTTGGTTTTCTGTTGGTATTTGAAACCTTGCATCGTCGTCTTGTTCCACGTTCGGCTCGCGCTCGTTTAATCACGGCGATGGTCAGTACGGCGATCATTGGCATCGTTGGCATCAAGTTTATCGATAACGCGGCCCACGCAGGAGGCCTCGTAGCGGGGATGATTTACGCGGCAACAGTATTTCCCAAATCAGATTCCGTGATCCGTCCCAAAGTCATGGTACAGGAACGCTATCTTGCTTACGCTGCCTCAGCCTTTTTGCTTTATGGTGCGTGGAAAGTCGTGGAATCGATCTTTTTTATCTAAAGGGCAACAGGAGTTGCAATCATCAGACGCAAAAAAAGCATCACTCTGAACGAATGATGCTCTTTCTGTAAAAAAGTTGTTAGGAAATTCCAGTAGCGATTAGTATTTTACACTGCAGCCGTAGGGCTCGGTTTTGGCCGTGGTAACCGCTTTGCCAGCTAGTACTTCATCAAGAGCCTTGGCAACGTAGTTGTCCGAGCTAGGAATGTCTGCGGCGTTGGTTGATTTTTTCGAGTCGATCGCGCCAGTATAAACGAGCGTGCCTTCTTTATCGATGACGATCATGTGTGGCGTGGTTTTCGCTCCGTAGGATTTGCCAATTTCCCCCGATACATCCGACACCAGATGCGACGCTTTTGAGCCTTTTTCTGCGGACATCTTGATGAAAGTAGCATCGTCCAAGTTCGTCTTGCTTGCTTCAGATCCTGAATTAATCGTAATCCAGACCACTCCTTTACCAGTGTAGGTTTCTTGGAGTTTCTGCATGTTGTTAGAGCCGTAATGTTTTACGACAAAGGGGCAACCGTGATTAACCCATTCAAGAACGACAACTTTGCCCTTCATGGAGGCGAGGCTGACTTCTGAGCCTTTGGCGTCTTTGGTGGAAAAATCAGGAGCAGGTTTACCGACTTCTGCGGCTCCGGCGACGAGGGTGGCGCTGATGGTGCTAACCATTGCGACGAACATGTTTTTTGCGGGGATCATATGTTTTTTTGTGTTTGGGTGATAACTAAATGTCGATGCGATGGGGAATCGCGTCAAATGAGAAACGTCACTTTATTTCATTTTTGTCCATTTTAGTAAAATCGGCTGGGATAATTTTCCTCCAGCGACGACTAATTCGAGCGACGTTTGTTCTTGTTCTTCGGCATACTCATTGGCGGGGCCTGTGACTACGCAAGCGCCATCTTTGATCGCCAATTTCCAGTCGTAGGCTGGACCTAATGCTTGTTCGGTAACAGGAAATAGGGATGCTCCGGCAAATTTTTCCAAGTCTGGCCCATCGATGCGCAAGGTAACTTGTCCATTATCAAAAGATCGAATTAAATGGTGATTTGCTGATGGTTGCGGGAGTGCAGCAATGGCTTTTTCGATCGTTACGGCTTCTGTCGTGGGCAGCATTGTACCTGGTTGAAGCTTGAGCCGAATGCTTGCATTTCCAGATACACATTGGTTTTCATTGCAGGCGAGCCAGTTGACTTCGCCTTCGATGACCGCATCGCCCTTGGCATCTGCGGGTGCTTGCAAGGTAAAAGGAATCAAGATCGTTCCGTGGTAGTTATAGCTATGAATCTCACTGCCTGTGCTGCGCTCGGGAACAGGAAATTGGAGTGGTGTCGCTGTCCAACCAGGGGGAAGTTTCCATGTGACTTCGGTTTTCATTCCTGTTTCCCCTGGATTAACCCAGTAACCATGCCAGCCGTCCTCGTAGCTCATACGAATCGCCGATGAAATACATTTTCCAGGCTCATACGTGCTGCTGGATGATACGACATCGACCTTCGCTCGTCCCTCAGCATGGGACAATGTCGGTGCGAGAGCGGCAACAATGATAGCGTTTTTCCATGCGGACATAGCAAACCCATAGAAGAAGCCCGATCATCAATCAAGCGATAAAGCAAAATCGCGCTTAGAATGATAAAGAATTTCTTTCTCAGACGTTTAGGATAAGCAGATATTTTTAGTTTTACTGCTTTTTTGCAATTTGTAGCTTGAACTTTAGTCAGGTCTCGGTAGTTTCAATCCGTTATCTGCATTACATAATAAATACACGTTTATGAAAACGCTTTCCCGAAAAAGAATTGAGTCGAAGGGGTTCACTCTGATTATCACCATCACGATGCTGGTTTTACTGGCATTGATAAGTATTGGAATGCTTAGTCTTTCAGCCGTTACGCTTCGTGTCAGTGGCAAGGGACAGGCGCTCGCTACTGCGAGGGCGAATGCTCGCCTGTCTTTGATGCTTGCGATAGGTGAACTGCAAAAAAATACAGGAGCCGATACACGAATCACCGCTTCCGCGGACCTGCTCTCTACCGCTGGTCCGCAACTCACTGGCGTTTGGCGAAGTTGGGAAGGATCCGATCACACTCCGAGTAACGGACGCCCGATCACGCCGAATTATCGATCAAAACAACAAAATGAGTCCAGCGGTGGACGCTTCGTGAATTGGCTTGTCTCGAGTGCCGCCAATTTATCTTCGCCCAGCATCGGCGATGCTGCCAATCTAGTGAAAACGGCTCCACAAAGCGACACTGTCCCACTTCTGGCTGATGGTTCATTACAAAAATCCGATAATCGCCAAATTCATGTCACGCCGCGAAACGTCAAATCCGATGGACGTTACGCATGGTGGATTACGGGAGAAAATCAAAAAGCGAATCTTTCGCAGCCCTATGAACCGCGTAACAATTCCAATGCCGCTTTGGCTGAAATGGGACAATCTCACACGACTACCAATCCTGAAGTCTTCGGATTACCTCAAGTTCTCACGGATCTTGAACCATTTGACTACGATTCAGCTCCTGCGAAATCGGCACGCAGAGCACTGTCGAGAAACACCATGGCTGTTTTATCGCAAAATAATTCCGAAGCACCAGAAAAGCGATTTCATGATCTCACTACTCACGCAACTGGCTTGCTGACCAACAGTGCCACGGGTGGATGGCGAAAAGATATGTCGATTCTGTCCGAACAGTGGACAAATATTTATAACCGTTACCCTGGTGGCGTCTTGCCATTGTTCCGTTACCTTCCACAGACGGGAAGAACGTCAGCCGTGCCCCGCCCAACAACTTCGTCACCAGATCCAGAAAAATCCAACTTCTATCCTTGGAGCGAATACTCAACAATTATAGGTCAAAAAGCCCCATACACGCACCACGCCGCATCAGCTTCATGGGAATCTTTGGTTAGTTTTGCTACGTCTTATCAGAAATTTACTTCTGACGCCTACGGTGTCACTAGTCCATTTGTTTGGGATAAAATCATGAATTCAAGATTCAATCTCGGTAATGACAAAATGTACAATTTTAAACATGTGCAGCGTCTTTATCCGCAGATCGCACGCTTCCAGTTTCTTGTTTATGCAAGAGCTGTAGAACAAACGCCAGCTCAGACACCCAAACGCTTCACCATCCAGATTTCCTACGTGCCGATTTTTGTGTTGTGGAATCCATACAATGTGACCTTACAACACAATATTAATGGCACGCTTGGTGCTAGTCAAGGAAGCGGTAAGCATGGGAACTTCCTCGGTTTCGGCTGGCGTCGATCTCCCCCAGGCGCAATGGCAATCGCTAATCAACAAAATTTCCCGAATCCTGATGCTGTTCCGCCGAACCAATTCAAACTCTTTACTCCCGGTAATTTTCAGACTCTCGACAGGCCAAATAACAACGCCAACGCCTACGATTGGCAATTTAATCCGAAATACAATCGACATTGGGTAGATAAAAGAACATTTGCTTGCTGGCTACCTGAAGGTAATCTCACCTTTTTACCCGGTGAGGCAAAGATCTTTTCCCCAGAGTGGAGTGACCCCGCTTATGGCCTTTCGGGTGTTCTTCGCCTCAGAGAAGGCTACAATCCAGGAACGATTGTGGGTTCGCAGTTCAATGCCTTAACGAACCTTCAAGCATCACAACGATTTTGGTTTTTAATGAGAACGGATCGTTTAACACAGCCATTCTTGAACCGTGCGCCTGGTGAGGGGTTTTCGCTGTCTTTTGCAGATGGTAGCGATCATTTCGGCGCAAATAGTACGATGCCAACGGGACCAGGTGAAGAATTTCACAATCTTACAACGCTAGCGAATGAAAGTGTGGCAAGCAAGTACTGGCCAAATGACGAGGTTGATGAGGTCGGCTATTCTGTGGCAGAACTTGCATCGGGTGCGTGGATTCCATTGTTTTCAATCACTTTTGGTCCTCGTTCGACGATCGGCACAGGCGCAGGAACGAAACAAAATCGCCCAACGAAAGGCACCGTGCAAAATAACCCACTGGCCGCTTTCTCTTTTAATGATCCGTCAGCGAACACTTCTCGCGATCATCCAGCCAACAACCCTTTCGACTTCGCCTACCATTCTCTTAGCATCGGTTCTACGATTACGCCTAATCTGAGTAATTCAAAGGGCTATATTTCCACGGGTTATCAAAGTGGCGATGGTTTGTCGCGCTTGATTATGGTGGATATTCCGCTGCGTCCCATGGCATCTTTGGTCGAGTTACAAAGCTGGAATCCTCGTGGACAAAATCCATATCCACCGTTCCAAATCAATCTCATCGGCAATAGTGATGCGACACCGATGATTCCAAAAAATGCCATTACTCCATCGACCTTGTCTCCCGCTACCATTGAAACGAATTTGATGCACGATGATGCGTATTGCGCAAATCACTTGCTCTTTGATGATTGGTTTCTTTCTACCATCGCGCCGGATCCAGCGTCGTTTGGCAATGGCAGTATGAAAGACATCAGCACCGTTTATCGCGAACTTCTAACTGGGCAGAGAAAGCTCGTGAATCGCGCCTATCGCCCGATCGCGTCTGACAGTAAAATTACATCCTCACTGGCGAATCAACGCGTCGCTGAATTGATTACGAGTCATGACGGGTGGCTTAAAATAGCTTCGCGTCTTGAGGTTGATGGGATGTTTAATGTCAACTCAACTTCTGTGACTGCATGGCGAGCCCTATTCGGACATGCCAAGTCCATCGAAAGCTTGGCGATGCACGGAGCCAACGGTATTGTTTTTACGGGATTAAGTAAGGAAAACGTCGTTTCGCGTGGTGCTGTGGCTCCCGATATCAAAGCGGGAACAGGACCAGGCTTTGGTGGACAATTTCCGAATGCATCAGAGTTTACCGGTTTCCGGAGCCTCAGCGACGAACAAATTGAAGACCTCGCGGAAAAAGTGGTCGATCAAGTTCGCCTGCGGGGTCCTTTTCTCTCGTTGTCAGAATTTGTGAATCGCCAGTTGAGTAATGATGAAAATCTCGCACTTGCCGGAGCGGTGCAGACGGCAATCAATTTACTCAAAGATGATCCAATGACGAGACTTCGCAATCCAGCCAATGGTTTGTCGGATAACACCATGCCAGCCAGTGATCCAAAGCTGAATGGCGTGGGTTACGAATTCGCGACCGCCGCACAAGGATCGAGTGCTTGTGGTGCTCCTGCATGGATTCGCCAAGCAGACGTCCTCCGTCCACTCGCGCCGATTTTAAGTGTGCGTGATGATACATTTACCATTCGTGCCTACGGTGATGCGCTCGATGCCTCGGGAAAAGTGATTGCCCGCGCATGGTGTGAAGCCGTGGTGAAGCGCACGAGAGATTTCTTTGATCCTGCGGATGCTGCGGATGCAGTTGAACCGCCTACGCAACAGATTAATGTTCGCTTTGGCAGAACGTACAAAATCGTATCCTATCGTTGGCTCAATGCGAACGAAGTTTAACTAGGAACGCAACCTCTTTGAAATATGATTGATTTGATGAAATATACCATTGCCGCTTTATTGCTGGTGGGCATAAGCCACGCTGAATCGCGAACTTGTCGTGTCGTTTATCCAGAAAGACCCAATGATGCTCCGAAGATGGCGCATCTGTTTGATGGTAAAGAATCTACGGCCATCACCTTACCGAGCATGAATTTATCGGAAGTGATCAAGCTCCCCAAGGGGGATATTTCCGTCGTGATGACGCAGCAGAAAATTACCGACCCAGAACAGATTCCCGTCGCGGCCCCCAAAGTCAATATTCCAGAGAATGTGAGTCACTGCTATATCATTATTATGCCCGATCCGAAAAATCCTCATTTTCCGGTAAAACTCAATCTCGTCGATGCCGGAGATGCAAAATTCAAAGCGGGCGAGACATTGTGGTACAATTTTACCGAACACCGCATACTCGCCAAGTTGGGCAAGGTGGATTTCGATATTTCCCCAAAGGGGCGAGCAATTTCAAAACCACCACAAGCGACGAGTGGATACTACGTTGCTCGTTTTGCCTACATGGCACAGGGAACCCAAGCCGCGGCACCTATCACAGAACAAAGCTGGTGGCATGATGCCGACCATAAACATGTGGGATTCATGGCCAATACGGGTGGCAAGCTCCCTAAAATTTATTATTTTCGCGATTTTCGGATGAAAGAAGAAGACGAGCAAGCTCCGCCCGTAGAGGAATGATTTTTCAGTGGCCGATTTTTTTGTGTTTCTTGATTGCCAGAACCAGCGGTCATCGACACACTCAGAACAGTGAAATTAAATGATCAAGCTGTCCTCAAATTCATGGGGCAAAAAGAATACCGTCCCATGGATTCGTCTGAATTGGCGCGGCGTATGGAGATTCATCCAAACGATCGTGCAGCTCTTCGCAACATCCTACGCAAACTTGTAGGAGATGGGCGTGTTGTGGAAGGGGCGAAGGGTCGATGCCAGCTACCTCGACCTGCCGAGCCAAAGCCTGCTTTTTTCAAAGGAAAAAAACCGCAGCAATCCATGCGCCCGATGCCGATGGCCAAAAGTCGCGAATTCGTCGGCACCATTCGTTTCCAGCCATCAGGATTTGCTTGGGTCTATGCGGATATCACCGCCAAGGAAAATGAAGGCCAAAACTTTGAGGCGGCGGATCGATTTCGCTGCGAAGCCTTCGACTGCGGTACTGCTCTTGACGGCGATCGCGTCCGCGTCACCACTATCAAGTCGGCACCCCATCGTGCTTCAGGAAGCGCCACTGAAACAACGCCGAAAGTCCGTGTTACCGAGGTTCTCACCCGCCGCAGTGGTCGTGTGGTTGGCGTATTTCGTCGCAAGGCAAAGTTCTCATGGGTCGTTGTTGATGATGTTGCCGTGAAAGGAAATGTTGATCTCAGCGTGGAAAGTACCGCGCAAAATGGCCAACTTGTCGTCGTACAACTCGATTCCTGGGATCAAAATAAAACAACCCCGCGCGGAAGAGTTGTGGAAGTCCTCGGCTGGCCCGGCGACCCTGGTGTCGATATCCTTAGTATCATCCACCGCCACGGGTTGCGCACTTCATTTCCTGAAGATGTTTTATCGGAAGCGCACCGCACCGCAGAAAAAATTCCCGATGAAGAAATCGCTCGCCGACAAGATTGGCGGAAACAACTCGTCATGACCATCGACCCCGCCGATGCCAAAGACCACGACGATGCCATTTGGCTCGAAAAAATTCCCACCGGTTGGCGACTCGCCGTACATATTGCTGATGTTTCGTATTACGTCAAACCCGGCACAGCGATGGATCGCGAGGCACAGGAACGCGGCAACTCGACATACCTTGTCGATCGGGTGCTGCCGATGTTGCCGCCCGAACTCAGCAACGGCATTTGTTCCCTCAAGCCTGATGTCGATCGCCTCACGAAATGCGCTCTGCTGGAAATCGACCACGGCGGACGCATCAGCAAGGTAGAGTTTTTCGATGCTGTCATTCACAGTCGTGCCAAGCTTTCCTACGAAATGGCGCAGGCCATGCTTGATGGTGATAATAGCGGCGATCCCGAAGCAACAGCCATGGTACGTGAGGCTGGGAAAATGGCAGCCAAAATGCGCCAAGCACGTTTTCTTGATGGTGCGCTCGATTTAGAATTTCCAGAATTCCGCGTTGTGCTCGACGATAAAGGCCAAGCCTTTGAAGTTCGCGAAGTCATTCATACGGCCAGCCATCAACTCATCGAAGAATGCATGCTCGCAGCCAATCAAGCCGTAGCCAATGCCCTAAAACGCCGCCAAAAACCCACAATCTACCGGATTCACGAAGATCCTGACTTTGCCAAGCTCAACTCCTTCGCCGATGCTGCCCGTGCCTTCGGCTACCAAGTCGGCGACCTCAGTAACCGCCGCCACATCCAAGAACTACTGGATGCTGCGAAAAACAACCCCGATGAGCACGTCGTCAAACTCGGCTTGCTCAAAAGCCTGCGCCGCGCCGCCTACGCCGTTGATCCCCTCGGTCACTTCGGCCTCGCCAAAGCGGACTACTGTCACTTTACCAGCCCCATTCGTCGCTACGCCGACCTCATCGTTCACCGTTCCTTACAATCCTTACTCAAATCGCCCCCCACTAGGCAAGATCGTATTCCATCGATAGCTGATTTAACAGAAATGGCGCGCCATATTTCTGATACCGAACGAGCCTCCGCTGCGGCCGAAAGTGAAACTAAGCAGCTGAAACTCATGGAATGGCTCGCCCGCGCCGCCACACTTGGCAATGAAGCGCCGCCGCTGGAAGGCATGATCACCGAGGTTCGACAAATGGGTCTCTTCGTCGAAGCCGTTTGCATCGGAATGAAAGGCGTGGTAAAACGCGAAGATTTACCCGCTGGCGAGTGGTTTTTCGATCCTGTACGCCAAGTATTTCGCTGTCGTGATGGCCGCACCTACTCCGCCGGACAAGCGCTTTCTCTGCGCGTCAATCGCGTGGACTTCGAGCGGAAGTTTGTCGATTTCCGAATCGCCAAAGATTCTCTCGAGCAAAAAAGTCGAACGTCCGAGCAAAAAGGTCGAACTCCCGAGCAAAAAGGTCGAACTCCCGAGCAAAAAAGTCGAACTCCCGAGCAAAAAGGACGAACTCTCGAGCAAAAAGGACGAACGTCCGAGCAAAAAGGACGAACGTCCGAGCAAAAAGGACGAACGCTCGAGCAAAAAAGGCGAACGTCCGAGCAAAAAGGTCGAACGTCCGAGCAAAAAAGGCGAACGCCCGAGCAAAAAAGGAGAGAGTAAGATAGAAATCATTATTTTTGCATAATTCCAAGCACATAGATAAAAAGCCTTCGCGCCAACGTTCACTTAATGAATTATGATCATTACTACCAAAAAAATCTCCATCAGCTTGCTCAGCATCATTTTGCTGACCTGCCTCGGATTTCTTTTGGGAAAGTATTCCCGTTCAGAAAAACCGGAAAAGTCCGTAGTTCAATCGGAAGTGACTGCGCCAAAATTAGTGGAACGGCCGTGGGGGAAACTCGGAACGGAGAACTCGAAAAAAAAATCACTGTTTGTCGATGAGGAAGCCACAAAGCTGGGTGCGATTCGTGGACAGCGAACGCTACAATTTTCCTCTCGCGAGGCAATGGACGATTTTCTCCGCAGAGCATCGGGAAAAATCCGCATCATGGATCGTATCGATGGACTTAATGCGCTGCGCATTGGCTTCGACGACTCCAATCTCCTTACTGGCCTTCTCGATGGCACGGAACAAATGGGGATGATCTATCCTGCCTATACGCCCGATCCCACCGGCGGTGGCACCGTGCAAGCGAATGCCGTTCCATTGGGTCGGAATTTACCTGCGTGGCTAGGGCTTGATGCCTTTGATCCTGCGCTCGGAAAAGGGATAAAAATCGCCATTCTTGACACGGGAGTCGTCCCTCATCCTGCGTATGGAGATGTTAAAAATTACATCCTCACCCAAGCACCAGAAAATTTTGCGGATTGGAATGGTCACGGCACCGCCGCCGCATCGCTGATTATTGGGAATTCCTCAACAGTGCCGGGCGCCGCACCAGGAGCAGAACTCACCAGTTGGCGTGTGGCAAGTGATGATGGAGTGTCAGATAGTTGGACAATCGCCAAAGCCATCTACGAGGCCGTAGATGCAGGAAATCAAATCATTTCCCTATCCATGGGTAGCTATGGCGATAGCAAAGTTCTCTATGATGCCGTGCAATACGCCAGCACGAATGGTGCTGTTATCGTTGCTTCCTCAGGAAATGACGGGCGCACACAAGCCGCTTATCCTGCAAATTATAGTGGAGTCATTGCTTCCACCGCCGTCGATGCGCAAAATAATCACCTCCTATTCTCAAACCACGCGACCAATGAAAATGGCCTCTCCGCCCCCGGTTGGAAAGTGGCAAGCGCATGGCCTAACAATCAAGTTGCGCAATTTTCTGGAACATCGGCATCGGCACCGATCATCTCCGGTACGCTCGCTGCTGTCATGTCGCACCACAACGTAACTGCCGTCCAAGCCTATAATATCATGTTGAACTACGCGAACGAGACTGGCACCCTAGGATACGATCCTCAAACTGGTGCGGGCGCTCCCAACCTCGGACGTGTTTTTAACAGCACGGTTCCTAACATCAGCGACTCAGCCGTTGCCTCACAAGTCATTACCCCACCCACCAAGGATTCACCTGCCAGCGTTCAAGTAAATATCCAAAATCAAGGAACTGTTGCCCTTACAAACGTCCCCGTCACCATCGCCACACCATCGGGGCAATACACACGCATTGTTCAAACACTCGCCCCAAACCAAGTGAAATCTTTCGATATCCCATTGAGTAACGCCCCGTTCGAGCAAGGGCAGACTGTCAGTATTACCACATCGATTTCCACAGCAGATCATCAAGCTGCGAACAATCAGCGCACCACATCTTGGCTTCCTGTCGATCCCTAATCAGAGTTTTGTGGAAACGGCATGCGCTACTATTGTCCACAAATACCCCATCGCGAAAAAAAGTTCTCAATTTTTCCCGACTCTGCTTGACCTCAACTAGATCGCCTCCTAGTTTCCGCGCGGAAAAAATTTCCGATCTTACACTATGAACATCCACGAGTATCAAGCCAAAGAACTGTTCGACCGCTTTCAAGTTCCCAGCCCGAAAGGAAAAGTCGCCTCTACACCAGAAGAAGCTGCCGCCGCCGCAGCCGAATTCGCTGGCTCTAAACTCGTCATCAAAGCCCAAGTCCACGCTGGTGGTCGCGGCAAAGGGCATTTCAAAAACGGCTTTAAAGGTGGTGTCCACCTGATCGAATCGCCCGAGCAAGCTGCCGAATTTGCAGGCAAAATGCTCAATGAAACTCTCGTCACTCTGCAAACTGGAGAAGACGGCAAACTCGTGCGCAAAGTGATGATTGCCGAGGCCGTGGACATTACTCACGAATACTACCTAGCGATTCTTATGGATCGCGCTACCTCCAGACCTGTCATCGTCGCCTCCACCGAAGGCGGCATGAACATTGAAGAAGTCGCCCACAACACCCCCGAAAAAATCATCCGCCAATTCATCCACCCTCTCGCAGGGCTGCAAGCTTACGAAGTGCGGAAAATCACCGCCGCCCTTGGTCTTACAGGCGATTTCGCCAAACAATTCGCCAAACTCCTCGGCAATCTTTACAAACTTTTCATCGCTTGCGATTGCTCGATGTTGGAAATTAATCCACTCGTCACCACGCCCGATGGACGCGTACTTGCCCTCGATGCGAAATTCGGCTTCGACGACAACGCCCTCTACCGCCACCCCGACATCGTCGCCATGCGCGATAAAGAAGAAGAAGACCCACGCGAAGTCGCCGCCTCGGAATACGAACTCAACTACATCGGTCTCGATGGCAACATCGCCTGCCTCGTCAACGGTGCCGGCCTCGCTATGGCAACCATGGACATCATCAAACACTACGGCGGTGAGCCAGCGAACTTCCTCGACGTAGGCGGTGGTGCCTCCAAAGAGCAAGTTTCCGCAGCCTTCAAGATCATCCTCGGTGACCCGAACGTCAAAGGCATCATGATCAACATTTTCGGCGGCATCATGGACTGCAACGTCATTGCGGAAGGCGTCATTGCTGCCGCCAAAGAAACTGGGCTGCCCATCCCGCTCGTCGTCCGTCTCGAAGGCAACAACGTCGATGCTGGAAAAGCCACACTCGCCGCCAGCGGTATCAATATCACTGCCGCCAGCACCATGGCCGATGCCGCCCAAAAAATCGTCGCCTTGGTGAAATAATTCATATTTTTAGGATCGAACTTCTTACTGATCACTTTACTCTTACAACTTCATCACCATGTCCATCCTCATTAACGAAAACACCAAAGTCCTCATCCAAGGAATCACCGGCAGCTTCGGCGCGCGCCATGCTTCACTCTCACTCGCCTACGGCACGCAAGTCGTCGCTGGCGTCACTCCAGGAAAAGGCGGTCAATTGTTTGAAAACACCGTGCCCATCTTCAATAGCGTAGCCGATGCTGTAAACGAAACCGGCGCATCCGCATCCGCCATTTTTGTGCCACCCCCATTCGCAGCCGATGCCATTCTGGAAGCGGCCGATGCAGGAGTAGAACTCGTCGTCTGCATTACGGAGGGCATTCCTGTCATGGACATGATGCGCGTGAAAGAAACACTAAAAAGTTTTCCGAAAACTCGCCTCGTCGGCCCGAACTGCCCTGGTCTTGTTACCCCTGGCCACGGCGAGAAATCTCACGGAGGATGCCGCATCGGTATTGCCCCTGGCTACATTCACAAACGCGGCAACGTCGGCGTCGTTTCACGTTCCGGCACTCTCACCTATGAAGCTGTTTTCCAATTGACCCAACTCGGCTATGGCCAAAGCACCTGCGTTGGCATCGGTGGCGATCCCATCAACGGCACTTCCCATCTCGACGTGCTGAAAATGTTCAACGAAGACCCCGAAACCGAAGCCATTATCATGATTGGTGAAATCGGCGGCACAGCCGAAGTGGATGCCGCTCGCTGGGCGAAAGAAAACTGCACCAAGCCGATCGCTGGCTTCATCGCGGGAGCTACCGCGCCTCCAGGACGCCGCATGGGCCACGCTGGTGCCATCGTTGGTGGTGAAGAAGACACCGCCGAAGCCAAAAAACGCATCCTTGCCGAGTGCGGTATCGCCGTCGCCGAGACCCCAAGCGATATGGCTTCCACCCTACTCGCCCGCTGGGGCAAATAATCCGTGGCGGCGGATTCCATCCGCCCAGCCTCATCTCGATTTCAGCTTCTCAGCATTTACGCATTTACCCCAATGATTGCCTTCAAAGAATGGAACTGTGTCTGCGATGCCCTCGCCCAAGGCACGCAAACCGTGATCATTCGCAAAGGTGGTATTCATGAAGGGAGAGAAGGATTTTCCTTTGCCCACGAAAAATTTCACCTCTTCCCCACACGTTTTCATGCCAGTGCTGACCAGCTCAAGCCTGATGTTGTCACCGTGGCGCAGACGGAGTGGCAAATCGGTGATCTCATCACGATCACTCATTGGTGCGAAGCCGAGTGGGCGCGCACTTTTACTGACTGGGAGGAAATCATGAGTTTTCACGATCACCATATCTACAGTGAAAAAACCGTGCGCGAACGCTTTGATTGGCAGGGGAAAGGCATGAACAGCGGCAGTTTACACATTGCTAAAGTTCGTGTGCATCAGCATCCCACGCCGATCGAGTTCTCCTATGCCAGTCGCCACGGCGGCTGTCGTAGTTGGGTAGAAATCTAATTTGAGGAGCGAAAAAAATTCGATTTTTTTTAACTTTCTTTGTTGACAATCGCGTCATTCCCCCTAGGCTTCGCGCCCCACCAATAATTTAAACATACTAACAATCAAATATTTAAAGTAGCATGCGCGGAGTGACAATGAAAAAAGGAGAGCCAGTAGATCGTGCTCTCAAACGCCTCAAAACGAAACTTGATGCCGAAGGTATCCTTGAGGAAATTCGCCGTCGCCGCTCCTTTGAAACACCAACAGACCGCGAAAAGCGCAAACTTCGCACCGCTTCCAAGCGGAACAAACTTCGCTGGCGCTATTCCAACGATAAGCCAACGCTCATTCTCGAAGAGCCCACAGATTGATTCTTTGCATTGATTTTTCAACCAAAAAAGGCACCCACTGCGGGTGCTTTTTTGTTTTTCTGATCAAGCGTTCTATGTCTGATTTCCCTTCGCTCGAATCATCTGGAAAGTGAAAAAAATCACTTTCATCTCATAGGAAGGATGAAGTTTTAGGATGATCGAATGGGAAAAAATCTTATTCTTGCGCGAAACTCGCCAAATGATCGGCCAGCCATGATTCAAGTGCCGCGTGGTTTCGCCAGTCGTAGCAATGGCAGTGAAAACCAGCCTCTTCTCCGGCTTTGATGTTTGCAGGGAGATCGTCAATATAAAGGGTTTCGGCGGGTATTAGCTGACATTTCTCCACAGCGATTTCATAAAAACGGGTATGCGGTTTCATGTAACCAATTTCAAATGACATGACGGCATCGTCGAAATGACGGAAAATTTCATACTCCTCATAAATCCATGGGCTGTGGATCGCATTGATGTTGGAAAAGAGGATGATCCGGTGACCCTCTGCTTTTAGCCGCTTTGCCAATTCCCATGTTGCCGAAATCGGGGTGAAAATCGAACGCCATGCGGCAAGAAATTCTTCGTGACTCGCCTCGCTTCCCAAGTTCTGCAAGGCCCATGGAACAAAATCTTCCACAGAAATTCTTCCACACTCGAGGTCATCGCGTTTCTCTTCTAACAATTTCAAGCGCGTTTCCCCATCGGCATAGTTATGCCCTACGAGTTGAATTAATTTTTCTTTGTAATCAAAGCTCAACAAAACATTGCCTATATCAAATAAAATGGTCACGCGCGAAGATTCATAGGGAATCCAACGACACGCAAGAAATACTTTTCAAGGTTTCTGATTGAGTATTGCTAGATTTCCTTTATGTTCTCCGCGTCAATGAAGATTCTCTCCCTTATTTTTCATACAATGGCCGCAATGATGTCCTTTGGCGCACTCTCTGCCCAAGAGGCATTCATGGTTGTGGAGGCGCATTCGGGTAAAGTCATTCAAGCGCAAAATTCTTCCGTGAAACGTCCTGTTGCCAGCCTCACGAAGATCTGCACGGGTTGCGTGGCTACCGATTGGGCCTTGGCGACGAACCAGGATTTGAAAAAAATTTCTGCCGTAGTCCCGGAATCGATCACCCGTATTGGTGGCCCGAATCCTCTGAATTTACAGCCTGGACAATCGATTACACTATCCGATGCCCTTTATGCCGCTTTGCTGAGTTCCGATAATATGGCAGCGATGACAGTTGCGGATCATATTGGTCGCGATATCAATAATCGCCGAGGATCAACAGATGATCCTGTCTGGACTTTCGTGAAAGAAATGAACGAGTTGGCAAAAACTGTCGGCATGCGCAATACGAAGTTTCTCAACCCACACGGCCTTGAGTTGCCCAAACAGCAAGGATATTCCACGGCTGCGGATATGAGTAAGTTGTGCATTTATGCCATGCGACGTCCTTCATTTGCCTTTTTCGTTCGTCAAAAAACTCGCACCATTTCCGTAGGCGGGAAATCTTACGAGCTTCAAAACACCAATAAACTTGTGGGCGGGGAGGGGATTCTTGGCATTAAAACGGGTCAAACTACCCCCGCAGGATCATGCCTCGCCACTTCCATGGATAAAGATCCTCTCATTCGTACCAAGCCCGATGGCTCAAAAGGTGTGACCCCACGGCGCCTCATCGTCGTGCTGCTCAATAGCACCGAAGATCGCTTCACCCGCACCACCAACCTCCTTTCCACGGGCTGGGCTGCCTACGATGCGTGGATTGCGAATG
The DNA here is from genome assembly GCA_945862285.1 of Akkermansia muciniphila. Classification (GTDB taxonomy): domain Bacteria; phylum Verrucomicrobiota; class Verrucomicrobiia; order Verrucomicrobiales; family Akkermansiaceae; genus UBA956. The sequence goes on from CAMAYN010000038.1 coordinate 20,220, forward strand.
GCGCATTAGTGAAAGATCGCGAAAGAGAGATTCTCCAAATTCCTAAATTCTAAAGTAATAAAATAACATCCATTCATGAAAATTGGCATACTCAATAGCGGTGGCGATTGCCCCGGACTCAACGCAGTCATCCACGGAGTTGTTGGCGCGGCATCAGAACTCGGCTGGGAAGTGATCGGCTTTCGCGATGGCTTCGAGGGTTTACTGCCTCCGGGCGATTTTATGACCTTAGAACCCGACGATACGGTAGGCATTCTTAAACTCGGTGGCACTATTTTAGGAACGACAAATAAAGGTCACTTCGCCGCAAAAATTGGCGAAGGAGAAGTCAGTGGCGTGCCGAAGGAAATCGTCGCCAAAGCGAAACGCACCATGGATCAAATGGGCATCGGTGCTCTGATTGTAGTGGGTGGCGATGGCTCCCTCACGACGGGTATGCAACTCTACAAAGAGGGCTGGCCCATCATAGGCGTGCCAAAAACCATCGATAATGACCTCCAAGCCACGGCAATGACTTTCGGCTTCGATAGCGCCGTTTCCACGGTAGTTGACGGCCTTGATCGTCTCCATACCACCGCTGCCAGTCACAAGCGCGTCATGGTACTAGAAGTCATGGGACGCCATGCCGGATGGATCGCCCTGTGGGGCGGCATGGCAGGTGGTGCCAACGTCGTACTGCTTCCAGAAATTCCTTTCGATATACAAAAAGTCGCTGATTTTATCAAACAACAAGAAGCGCAAGGGCATCACAGCACCTTGGTAGTCGTTGCTGAAGGCGCGCGACTGCCCGATGGTCACATCATGAGCATCGCCGCAAACGAAGGTGGCGAAGTGCGACTCGGCGGGATTGGCGACTACGTAGCCCATCAGATCGAAAAACTCACTGGTAAAGAAACCCGTTCCTGCACGCTTGGGCATCTGCAACGCGGTGGAGCACCCACGTCCCTAGACCGGATTCTTGGTGTCCGCTTCGGCGTTATGGCGGTGAAACTTGCGGCGGAAGGGCGCTTTGGCCGCATGGTCAGCTATCAATCCTACCACGTGAGCTCCGTGCCGATTGAGGAAGCCGTGAATCAACTCCGCGTCGTCGAGCGCGATAGCGAAATGATCGCCGCCGCCCGCGCCATCGGCATCTGCTTTGGTGATTGAGCGAGCATGTTTGGATCAGACAGCGACTATGTCTGGATGAGACAGCGACTATGTCTGGATGAGACAGCGAGCATGTTTGGATGAGACAGCGCGCATGTTTGGATGAGACAGCGAGTATGTTTGGATGAGACAGCGAGCATGTTTGGATGAGACAGCGAGCATGTTTGGATGGGAGAGCGCCCCTGTTTGAACTTGTACCCCTCACAAGGTGGGCTATGGCGCGAGAATTGTAGTATGTGATGAAAGGAAGTGGGGCTAGAGCTTTGCGTAAATAGCGATAGATGTAGCTTGCTAAACCATTTTTCTGATGTGAATCTCTGCCACACGTGTTTTTATCGCCATCAACGGTTCTTGTGGCAGTTCTGCCAGCTTACATTCTGATCCTTTTCGGAATGCTTTTACGATACACAGGCATCGTAAAAAGAGAACTTGATGAACCTGTGATGCATGTGGTTTTCCATGTGATGTATCCGTGTTTTTTGTTGGATAAAATTTTAGGAAGTCCGAGTTTGCAGAATGGTTCTGTCGTAGCATGGAGCTTTGGTTTTGGATTTTTTGAAATCTTTATCGGCTTGGCGATTGGGCTGATCATGGGACGTATGATGCAGCTTGAGAGAGGAAGTGGACTCCGGACTTTTTGTTTTTCGGTGAGTATTCAGAATTTCGGCTATACCGCGATTCCGGTGACGCAGGAATTATTCGCAGCCGCTGTGCCAGTCTTAATCGTGCATAACTTGGGCGTTGAACTCTCGATCTGGACAGTTGGCATTTATTTAATGACGAATCGTGGGCAAACATCGTGGAAGAAATTGTGCAATGGTCCAGCGATCGCGGTTCTGCTGGGTTTGTTATGTGTGGCACTAGGTTGGGATCAATACGTCAATGGCCCCGCGCGTGAGGCAATGCATTTGCTTGGAAGTGGTGCGTTTCCGCTTGCACTCACGATGACGGGTGCGTTGATGTTTGAGATGATGCTTATCGAAAAGCCCTCGTGGAGAATCGCAGGTGGTGGGACCATCCTTCGACTTGGGATCATACCTTGTGCACTATTATTCGTCGTGAAATGGCTACCGATGCCGCTTGTGTTAAAACAAGTTTTACTCGTTCAGGCCTCGATGCCTGCGGCGATGTCGCCTTTGATTATTGCTCGCATGTATGGTGGAAGGCCTGGAATTGCCGCGCAAATTATCATCGTTTCCACTGCCATCAGTCTATTCACCTTGCCATGGATTATTAATTTAGGCGCGCGGTGGCTAGAAATCCCCTTGCAACCAAGTAGATGAATTCGGAGCAAAATGGCATGACTCCTGATGATTTCCGGCGATTGCTTGGGCAAATCGCCAATGCAAGGATGCCGTTTGGCAAGTTTGGACC
>CAMAYN010000039.1 GCA_945862285.1 Akkermansia muciniphila
CTGTCTTCTCCGAGTAGAATTTGACTTCTTAGTTCGAACTCTTCCATAATTGATAAATTTCCTTTCTGCGTCGGAATGCGTCATCGCCGCCTTCCATTACTGTGACGATGCGTTGTTGAATGTCTTTGTCATCGATGCTACCATGGGTGAAGGAAAATTTCTCTCCCTCCTTTCTGCATACGATCGCTTGCTCCGCATCTCCCAAGACGGGAATGTTCGGATTATGAGTCGCAAAAATAAACTGAGTAAGCTCTTTCCGGCTCACGAGTTGGTGGATGAAATGGCTGTAAAGCGTCTCGTTGTCGAGATCGTCCTCAGGCTGATCAATCAGGATCAGTGGGTAGCGTCGCAAATGCATCAGGATATGAAGTATCACCGTAGCTCTCTGACCAAGAGAATATTCGCCCAGCAATTTGCCATGAAACAGCACGCAAGTTTCATCGGGCGTCCGATAGGTCAGGAAATCTACCAGATGATCCAGTAATGTAGCCTGTATTTTGATTGCCGCACTCTCGCTCAGCCCCATAGAAATCAAGCTGGCACGACTTTGATAAAGCTCGCGCCCATCGACAAACGCTTCTTCTAGTATTTCATATGCGGAGCCTTGCAATCCAGAACCTTTGCACTTGGAGCGGAGAAATTCACTGAAGGCACGGCGCTTTGCCTTAAAGTCTGTTTTGAGTCGAATTTCTTGTGGCAATTCAGACTCTAGTTTCTGAACTTCGGCTTGACGCTCGTTAAACCTGTCTCTCCAAAAATCATGAAGCTTGTTCACTGCAGCACCCAGCATGTCGCGTGCGGTTTGCTCCGTTTTGGCACGTTGAGACCCGGCTTGCAGCAGCTTTACCAACTGATCGAACCGGTTTTTTTTCGTGCGAAATATTTCCAAATCGAGCTGTGGCTCATTGAGTGACTTTTGAAGTTCTGCCACCTCCCGTTTCATCTCCTCTTGCAGAGGAGCGAGTTTCTGCAGGGAATCCGCAACTGTGGCAAAGCTTTCTCGCAGGGTTTTAAGAGCCGTTATCGCGCTTTCTTTTGCTAAGTCAGATTTTTCTTTGGCCGCAGCGAGATCGGCAGCAACATCCTTCGTCTTGGTTGATTTCAAAACAGGGAAAGATGCATCCACTTCATCCCAATCGGCAGCATCTTTGAGATTAGACCCTAATTCCTTTAGAGCCTTCTGCCATGAAATGATCGCATGCCGGTCCCCATCGAACAAGGTCATCTCGGCAAGTTTCTTGTCCACGCCTTTATCGGTAAAAACTTGAAGTAACACTTCTAATTCATTTTTCTCTTTTTGTAATGATGCGATTTTTTCCGTGGCATCCAGCGTTTCTTTAAGCTGTTTCGCCGCCTGCCGCACTCCCTCAATGAGCGCAGCTTCTTCCTGCGGCTGGGGATTAAGGCGAGCCGCTAACAATTTATCAAGGAAGCTCTCATCGAACGACTCTGAGCGCGCAGATAAATCTTTTTGACCAAAATAAAGAATGTCTTTGAGCACGCTGCCTGGGGATATTTCGCGAAACTGTCCATCCAGATAAACCGAGGGCTGACCAGTACGCTCACGCTCTACGCGAATTTCACGACCAAATTCATCCATCGCTTCGATGACTACCTTGCCGGCAGGAGATAACATGCGCCCTACCAATCCAGTTTTGTAAAGATCATCCGTCCCCACAGGTTCGCCTAGAGCATGTCGCAAGCACTCGATTACAGCGGATTTACCATTGCCACGTGGACCAATCAGGCAGTTCAGCGATGGAGAAAATGGCACCGTTGCGCCATCGAGGGCGCCATCCGTAAAACTGACTTGCTTCAGTAGCACTGACTTTCTCGGCTCGGGCAATTCCTTGCGAACACGGTGCTCATGGTCAAATAGTGCAAACTTGGTAGCTTCAAACGAAAGCTCTCCTAGTTTGAGATAGCAATGCTTGCCTTTCCCGATCTCCTCAATGCACTTCGGATCACTGCCCTCGACCTCAGCAGGATACCAACGATTCAACCACTGCTGCAACAGCACGCGGCACGGCTTGCCTTTGCCTGCGCCGTCGTGGGTGCGTACTTTTTGAAATCCAAGTGTCCTTTGCCGAAAGAGTTCATTCTGCCCAAGATCTGTAATGCGTCCACCATCAAGCTCGACCCATAGACCGCTCGATTGCTCCACATGCGCGAAGACTAAGAAAAAGTCCCTATGGTAGCCTTCGAGCTTCTTGATGGTGTCAAGTAGACTCAGAGAAGAACGTCCGTTTACCTGCTCATACTGAGAAGGTGTCTTTCCCTCGAAGGCGATGGTGAGAAAGGGATTGATATGATCTTGTCCATTCTCCAACCAAGCGTCGGAAAAGACAATCAGGGTGTGAATCCCATTCGCCCCGTCATTGACGGAAAGCTCTACACCAGGCAAAAGACCGATATTCTTTTTCTTGGCGGTGGACCTCAGGGCTTTGAACTCCTCAAAATCAAATTTGTTGTGATTAGTCACAACCCCAAGGCGAATGCCTGCTTTTTCCAATGTATCCACGTAGGCGCTGTTGTAGAAGTTTTCTTCCCCGTTGTAATTGAATTCTTTGTCCGCCTTGGTGTGCAAATGAAAATCCACTCGCACCCATTCGGCACCGCGGGGAAATTGTTTGTCATTTGTGGAAGTCATATCGACTATTGTAGTGGAAACTGATTGATTCGTCCATCCTTCATTCACTTCGTAAGAGGGAAAATGTAGATGTACGGGAGCATATTTATTGCGTCTTGGGAACTCTGTGATTTTGGATTTGGGCTTTGATCTACACGTCGGGGCACAAGCTCGAAAATTCATGTGGCTTTCATTTTTCGGGATTGCAGGAATCAGTGAGCGTGTGCATGCTGCCTCTGTACAATATCAGAAGATTCATGAAATCATTAGGAGTGGTAATTGCTTGTGGAGGCACAGGAGGGCATTTGTTTCCAGGCATTGCCGTGGCGGAGGAGTTGAAGGCGCGTGGGCATAAACCACTGTTACTGATTTCTGAAAAGGCGGTCGATCAAGAGGCTTCGAAAAAATATGGCGATCTTGAATTTGTGGCGATTCCTGCCATCGCCAAGCCGCCGACCTTGTCGCTGCGGATGGTGCCTTTTTTGTGGAAATTGTTTCTGACGATTCGACGGTGCAAAAAGTTGCTGCGGGAGCGAAAAATGGATGCCGTGGTGGGGATGGGGGGATTTACTTCGATGCCGCCTGTTTTTGCCGCGAATCGGATGGGTTTGGCGGCATTTGTGCATGATTCAAATGCATTGCCAGGTCGAGCGAATGTGATGACGGCTCGGTATTGCCACGCGGTATTTGTGGGGATGAAAGAGGCGGCGGAATTTTTTCCTCGCCAGACCGTTGAAGTTACGGGAACACCGTTCAGGAAGGAAATTCGTGTGTTGCCGTCACGGGCGGATGCTGCAGCAAAGTTGGGACTGGATGCCGAGAGAACGGTGGTGGCTGTGATGGGTGGGAGTCAAGGAGCCCGACAGCTCAATCGCTTGGTTGCCGAAGCTTTTACTGATTTTCCTCCGGGGACGCAGGTTTTGCACGTTGCCGGCACTAAAGACTTGGCTGAGGTGCAGGCATCAGTGGTGGGCAAGAGGGGATACGTGGTGCTCGGATTTTGTGACGATATGGCATCGGTTTATGCTGTGGCGGATCTCTGCGTGTGTCGATCTGGAGCTTCAAGCTTGACGGAATTAGCCCATGCGGGCGTGCCATCGATTTTAGTTCCCTATCCCTTTGCAGCTGACGACCATCAGACGAAAAATGCAGCCGTCTTTGTGGCTGCTGGCGCAAGCAAAATGGCGCAAGAGCGAGAACTCAATGCGGAGAAATTAGCGGGAATGGTCGGGGAAATTTTACAAGATGGCGCAGTTTACGCTGGTATGAAGAAGGCCACTTCTGCGCTGAATGTAGCGGATGCGGCAGGGCGTGTGTGTGATGCAATTGAAAAAACCATTGAGGTGGCGGTAATGTGATAAACAAATGAGTGATTTGAATCAAGAGATGGATGAAATCATCCGGTTGTGGAGTGGTAAGATGTTGGATCGCGGGCAACCGCTACGGGTGCATTTAATTGGCGTTGCAGGATCGGGAATGAGCGGCTTGGCCTTGCTTTTACTCGGGATGGGACATCGGGTCAGTGGCTCAGATCGGGTAACGAGTGGCGAAACCGAAAGGCTACAAACCAAAGGGTTGGTATTTTCATCTCCACATTCGGCAGAGGCGGTAGTTGGAGCAGATTTGGTGGTTTATAGTTCGGCGATTCGTCCGACGAATGCAGCCTTTGCGGAAGCGCAAGCACGTGGGATTCCATTATTGCGGCGGGCGGAGTGTTTGGCGGCCGTTTTGTTTTCTAAGAAGGGAATCGTGGTAAGTGGTACGCACGGGAAGACAACGACTTCATCGATGACGGCGCATATTTTACGCGAGGCGGGCTTGCGACCATCGCATTACGTAGGCGCGGAGATTCCCGTATTAGGTGCCAATGCGAAGTGGGAGGAAGATGGCGAGAGCATGGTGGCGGAAGGTGATGAGAGTGATGGCACGCTGGTGTTGTATCGACCGGAATTTTCCATTATTCTCAACATTGAGGCGGAGCATCTCGATTTTTATCGCGACATCGATCACATCAAAACGGTTTTTCAAACATTGGTCAATCGGACGGGTAGGGCAGTGATTTATTGTATAGAAGACCCCGTGGCTGCTGCGTTGATGCAGGGACATGCGGCGGGGATTTCTTATGGTTGGTCTGATGCGCGATTTGTGGCGGAGGATGTGAGGGAATTAGGTGGGTCATCGGCCTTTCGAGTGATGAAGGATGGCGAGTTGTTAGGCGAAATTGAGCTAGGCATACCAGGTCGACACAATATTTTAAATTCGTTAGCGGCGATTGCAGTGGCGGATGCATTAGGCGCGCCGTTTCATTTGATCGCGCGGGCGATGGTGACATTTGCTGGGGCGAAGCGGCGATTTGAGACGAAACATTTATCTCCCATGTGGCGGATTGTGGATGATTACGGACATCATCCGAGCGAACTGATGGCAACCTTGCAAACGGCGCGATCATTGAAACCTGGGCGTGTGGTAGTGCTATTTCAACCGCATCGCTACAGTCGCACGCAGGCATTGGCGGATGATTTTGGCACGGCTCTTCAGAGTGCGGATGAGGTTTTTGTGACCTCGGTTTATGCAGCAAGTGAGCAACCGATTGAGGGCGTGAGTGGGCAGACCATCGTGGATGCGGTGAAGAGGCATGGAGAAGTGAAGGTAAAGTATTTACCCAATCTCGTCACGGCGCATCATGATGCGGGAAATGCCTTACAGACGGGAGATTTATTTCTTACCTTAGGTGCGGGAAATGTTCATGAGGCGGGAACGAAAATTGTCAATGATTTGAAGGTTTTAGAGGAAATGCTTCGTCTTGTAGCCGATGGGGAACTGACGGCGAAACTTTATGAGCCGATGCGTCGGCACTCGACAATGTTGGTGGGCGGGCCAGCGCAGTATTGGCTGGAGCCGCACACGTTTTCGGCATTTGCGTCAGTGGTGCGTTACTGCCGCGACCGTGGAATCCCCGTTCGGGTTTTGGGTAGAGGATCGAACATTATTGTGAAAGACGGCGGTATTCGTGGCGCGGTGATTCATCCATCGGGTGGGGTTTTTTCTGACGTTCGTGTAGAGAATGGCTTGGTGATTGCCGGTGCTGGGGCAAGGCTGAAAAAAGTAGCCAGTGTGGCGCAACAGCATGGTATTGGCGGCTTCGAGTGGATGGAGGGTATCCCTGGAAATATCGGTGGAGCCTTGCGCATGAATGCAGGCGCGATGGGGGTGGAGATGTTTGACCAAGTCGTGAATGTCACCGTGTTGGATGAAGCGGGAGAGATTCAAGTGCGTGAGCGGGACGAAATCGAGGCGAATTATCGGAATGTGCCGGAATTGCGGCGGAATTTTGCGTTAGAATGCGCTTTGCAGGGCTATCCTGATTCCGCAGAAAACATTCAGCAACGTTGGGATGAGTCCCGAAGGAAACGCAGAAACTCCCAGCCAATCGCCGCGAGTGCTGGTTGCATGTTTCGCAATCCTGCTGTCGATTGCCCTGCGGGTAAGCTCGTCGATGAACTCGGCCTCAAAGGAATGCGCCGTGGAAATGCGGAAGTCTCGCTAATTCATGGGAATTTTATCACCAATACTGGAAATGCCACCGCGGCGGATGTGATCTCTCTCGTAGATGAAATTCGCCATCACGCTCGAGCGGAGCGAGGTATCGACATCGAATTAGAAGTCAAAGTCCTCGGTGAAGACGAATGCTGCTTTTAATACTTACAACTCACTTTTTTACACTATGGAAAAAAACACACTGATTGCCGTCCTAATGGGCGGACCTGGTTCGGAACGCGCTGTCTCCCTCGCCTCGGGTGCCGCCGTCCTTCAAGCATTCCTGGATATGGGATTTCATGCACAAGCCGTTGACGTAACATCGCGCGATGAAATTGTACTTCCCGGGGGCACGGGACTTGCGTTTAATGTTATTCACGGAACCTTCGGTGAAGATGGTACGCTCCAAAAAATGCTGGAAAAGCAGGGAATTCCTTACACTGGTGCAGGCGTAAAAAGTAGCCGCATTGCTTTCGATAAAAATCTCGCCAAAGAAAAATTTCTTGCCGCGGAAGTTCCAACACCTCGCCATGAAATCCTCGATGTTTCCGCAGGAATCAAGCTGCCACAGATGCCGCCTCCCTACGTCGTCAAACCGCCGCGGGAGGGTTCGAGCGTCGGCGTTCACATCGTGCGCTCTGCCGAGCAAGCCTTGGCGGCGATCGAAGCCGCTGCTCAATTCAGCACTGATATCCTAGTGGAGCAATTTATCTCAGGAAAAGAACTCACGGTAGGCGTTTTAGATGGTGTGGCACTTCCTATCGTACACATTGCGCCACGCAGTGGGTTTTACGACATGAAAAACAAATACCCGTGGATGAGCGGCGGTGATGGGAGTGACTACTTTTGCCCTGCAGATTTAGATGCAGCAACAACGAAAAAAGTCCAAGACGCCGCTGTTTTAGGCCACAAATCTCTCGGTATCGAAGTTTATTCTCGCGTTGATGTTTTACTCGATGAAAAAAACCAACCGTACGTTCTGGAAGCGAACACTATTCCAGGTATGACTCAGACGAGCCTACTGCCGAAAGCTGCCGCCGCTTTTGGAATACCTTTCAAAGATTTATGTTTACGAATTGCTGATATTTCACTAAACTTACGCAAGTAAGTGAGGCGTAAAATGACAAGTAATTCACGGTCAAACAACCAAAAGTTGGTTGTGAATTACAACGTCGTATCCAAAAAAATCTTGTGGTTTCAAAGCCTGCGGGCTATGTTTCTGCTCACAAAAATCATCTTTGGCGTAATCGCGGTTTGGTATGTAGTGAACTACATCGATGATCAAATCACGAAATCACGACTAAGTCCGCAATACCAAGTCCGCTACGTCCATCTCAATCCGAATGGCGCATTTGCAGAAGAAGACGTAGTCCGCATCGCCAATGTCCATCTTGATCAAAGCATCTTTGCGATCGATCTAGAACACGCGCAAAAACTCTTACAACGCCGTCCAGAACTCAAAATGGCGGAAATTCGTCGTCACCCGCCATCGACCATCGAGTTCCAAATCGAAGCACGTCAACCGTATGCTTGGATCGAATGTCCAGCGAGAGATTTTCTACCAAAAAATAAGGAAAAGGGTCACCTGATCGATGCGGAGGGCTATCTCTTCCCCTGTACAACAATGCAATTTCAGTCGGCACTTTCGCTGCCCGTCATCGTTGTTCCGCCAGAAGATGCCCGCTCACTTCGCGTTGGGAAAAAAATCGAAATCAAGGCAATGCGCCGCGCCATGAATCTTCTTGCCCTAGCTCATGCATCCTCCCCTGCTGGACCAACGTGGATTTCACGCATCGCCCCGTATCGCGCGTGGGGAATCAAAGTAACAACACACGAAGGCACGGAAGCCACCTTTGGAATTAATGATCACGAGCGACAAATGAATGATTTATTTTTAACCATGCAACACGCGCGTAGTATTGGAAAAGCAATCGTCTCCATCAATCTCATCCCGCAAAAAAACTTTCCCGTAGAGCTACGTTCACGCTCCTCAGACGCCACAGATCCGTAACTTTGTTTCTTTCAGAAAATGCCAAAATCAAAAATACATGTAGGCCTAGAGATTGGCACCAGCGAAGTCCGCATTCTCGTCGGCGAGGCCAAGCCTGATGGTTCCGTAATCATTCTTGGCAGTGGATCATCGAAGTCAGCAGGCGTGCGAAAAGGCGAAATCAACGACTATGTGAACGCGTATGAATGCGTAAAGGATGCACGAATCAAAGCCGAAGACGCATGCAATGTGAACATCGGCCATGTATTTCTCGCCGTTACCGGAAAACATATATCCGGTGAGAATCACTCTGGCCCTTGTCGTTTACAAGACCACGAAAAGCAAATCCGCGAGGACCATATTCGTGAAGCGCAGGATATCGCCAAACACCCGCAAATCCCCGCGGGTTACATTTACATTCATCAAATTTTACGCAACTACAAGGTTGATGACTTTGAGCACTCCACGTCGCCTTTAGGATTATTTGGTCGCCAACTTGTGGCCAATTATCACGTGGTCAAAGGTATAGGTAGTCGCATCCACAACAGCATCCGATGCATCCGTGAACTTCAAATGGAATGCAGTGATGCTGTGTTTACACCCATCGCCATCGCTCAATATGCACTCGACCGTGCCACCCGTGAACGAGGAGCCCTCCTCATTGACATCGGCGGTGGCACCACAGAATATGTCCTCTACCTCGACGGCATTATTCAAGCCTGTGGTTGTTTGCCCATCGGCGGTGAACATATCACGAACGATATTCAATACTTCACCGAACTTTCCTTTTCACGCGCAGAAAATCTAAAAACCAGCGAAGGTGATGCCTCGGGCGATAAATCTCGCTCTCTCGGCACCATTAAAGTACCTGTGGATCAAAATGGCTTCGCTCAACAAGAAATCTCACGAGAAGCGCTCAATGAAGTGATTCGTATGCGCATTACCGAAATCTTCGAACTCGTAAAAAATAGTCTGCCTCCTAACTCACTTTCGCGCATCGGCACCGGCGTTTATCTCTCAGGCGGATCCAGCCTCATGCGTGGCCTAGATGAGCTCGCTTACGAAATTTTTGGCTGTAACGTTTTTCGCGCTAATGCCGACCAAATTCTCGGCACCCAAGAAAGCTTCAATCACCCTAAGTTTGCCACCTGCCTCGGCCTGATCCGCTACGCCCAACTCGTCGATTTAGAACAACAAAAAGCACCAAAATGGAAACTCCCTTGGCCATTCGGGCGCAGACGATCGTAAAAAATCCACTTCACTCCCTTACCAGAATTCCCACTCCTCCTCAACATCACAATAACTTCTTCTCCCAATGATCGAATTCAACCGCGAACCACAAAACGTCATTCCCTCATCACTTGTCAAAATCATCGGCTTGGGCGGTGCAGGAGCAAACATGCTCGACCGTGTGTCCTTGGATGGCATCGATGGAGCAGAAATGCTCGCACTCAATTCCGATATCCGGACTCTCAACGCCACTGTCGTACGTGAACGAATTCAACTTGGCAGAACACTCACAAAAGGTTTGGGCACTGGCGGCGATCCCGAACTTGGACAAAAAGTCGTCCTAGAAGCTGAAAACGAAGTCCGTGCCGCCATAAAAGGGCGAAAAATCGTCTTCCTCTGCGTCGGACTAGGCGGCGGCACAGGCTCGGGAGCCGCTCCCATTGTCACCCGCATCGCACGCGAGGAAGGCGCGTTTGTTGTTGTTTTTGCAACAATGCCGTTTTTCTTTGAAGGAAGGCGCCGACGTGAACAAGCAGAAACCGCTCTCAATGAGCTTGCCGTGCTCTCCAATGCCCTCGTCACTTTTGACAACAACCGCATGGGAGAACTCGTGCTCGCGAAACACGGCATCCACGAGGCTTTCTCCGCAGGCGATCGTATGATTTCCGATAGCATCCAAGCCGTAATTCGTCTCGTCATCCAGCCAGGCCTGATCCACATCGGACTCGATGAACTCATGACCGCCTTGCGCACCACTCGCTCCCGCTGCCTCTTCGGTTCCGGCGTCGCCAATGGCAAAGATCGTGCCAGCAAGGCATTGACGAATGCTCTTGCGAGCCCCTTGCTCGACAAAGGCACCCTACTCCGCGAAGCCTCCTCCGTCCTCGTCCATATCTGTGGGGGACAAGATTTAACTCTCCATGAAGTCAATTTACTCATGGAAAAACTCATAAAATTCGTTCCCGCCAAAGCACATGTTCTCTTTGGCGCGGCCATCGATGCAAAAATGCAAGACAATCTCAGCATTACCCTCATCAGTGCTTTGCCTGAAAATAAACTACAAGAGACCCCTGCACCCATGGCAGATCTTCAGCCATCCATCGGCTTCGATTTTATCCAGCCCGATAGATTTGAACCTGCCGATTCTTCGTTCACAGATCCTACACCAGAAAACGTACAACTCCCGCCTGCCCCAACTCGGGAAAGTGAACCCGCTCTTTCACTGGAAGCTCGACAATCCACGGAAGAACCCTTCGTCGATCCTATTTCTTTCGAAATCGACAATTCGCCCGTAGCCGCAAACGTAACAGAAACGTCAGAGGAAAATACCCAAGACACCACATTCGCCGACGTGCCAGTGCCCGACTCCCCCAAAAGCACCATCATTCCCCCAAAAAATGATCGTCCACAAACGATACCAAGTATGGACGATATTGATCGCTGGGCTGGGCCTCTACAGAAAGCCTCTACCATAAAAACCATGGATCTCAGTGAATCCCCCTTTGCGGAATCTCCTGCAGAGAGCGAAGCCAATCTCTCCCCAGCAACCCAAGCCGCAACTGCGGCAAAAGAATTACGCGCAGCCATTAAAGCACCTCCGCAGGAAGCAAAAATCTCCATCAATTCATCTGAAACGGGAGATTTCGGCGACTTGTTCCGCCAGACTCGCGAAAAATTGAGTAATCCTGATGAGTTGTTTCAATCGAACCCGCGCGGTCGTTTCGCCACCACAGAACCAAGTGTGATTGATGGGGAAGATCTCGATATTCCTGCATTTCTCCGCAAGAAAAAGAAATAATTTTTTGCACCCAATTCAATCTGTGCCATAATAACGACTCATGAATCCACTACGCATTCTCACACCTGTCGCTGCCGCTATCGGTATAACCCTTCCCGGCGGTGCCGAACCCATTTCCGAAGGTACTGCCATTCCTGAAGTGAACTGCCCCGATCACAAAGGCGGTGAAGTGAAATTAGCCGATGCCACAAAAGGCTGGGTACTCGTGTATTTTTACCCGAAAGCCGATACCCCTGGCTGCACCAAACAAGCCTGCAGCTTGCGTGATTCATTCGCCACCCTCACAGAGAAAGGCGTAACCGTTTATGGCGCGAGTCTTGATGACGTAGCAGCGCAAAAGGCTTTTGCCGAAAAATACAAACTGCCCTTCACACTATTGGCCGACAAAGAAGGCAAAGTCGCCGATGCCTTCGGTGTGCCTCACCTCGCTGGCTTTGCCAAACGCCAAGCATTTTTATTCAAAGAGGGGAAACTTGTTTGGCGTGATCTCAGTGCATCCACAGATCAACAAGCCGCAGATGTGATCAAAGTCATCGACACAACAAAAGGCTAAGCATGGCGCTCGTTTTTCACCACTCATAATTTTGACACATTCTCCAGAAAGAACGCGCCACTGTGCTGCGTTCCATTAGGGATGCGACCCTTACTTTCCTTTTCCACCGCCATCGTAACAAGTCTGATGGTATTGCCGCTTGCCCTACAAGCGGAGATGAAAATTTCCACCAGCGAGCAAGCCGTAACGATTACCAAAAACGGCAAGATCGTTACTGAATACCGCACGGACGCAAAAACACCGTATCTCTACCCCATTTCCACCCCCACCGGCCCGAATCTCGCTCGTCATTGGCCCATGTCCGACGATGCAGCAGGCGAAGAAAAAGATCATCCCCATCACCGCTCGTTTTGGATGTCCCACGGCTCAGTCAATGGCCACGACTTCTGGGCATGGACAGGGAAAAGTTCAGCACACATCCAGCATCGCAAGGTCACGAATTCCCAAGCAAAAAACGATTCCGCATCTTTTACTCTTTCCCTCCAATGGATCGCCAATCAAGAACCACTCCTCGACGAAACCCGCCACATCAACATTCGCGACATCGATGAAAAAACCCGTATCATCGATACCTCATCCACACTCACCGCCAGTCAGAAAGACGTCGTTTTTGGCGATACGAAAGAAGGATTCTTCGCCCTGCGCGTTGATCGCACACTCCGCCTCACCGGCCCTACCGCGAAAGGCCACATTCTCAACCAGCAAGGGCAAACCGATCAGGCCTGTTGGGGGCAACGCTCGCCATGGGTCGCCTTCCATGGTCCCGACGAATCCGGTCAAACGGTAACCATCGTTCTCATGGATCACCAAACCAACCTCCGCCATCCCACATGGTGGCATGCACGAGACTACGGTCTCCTCGCCGCCAACCCCTTCGGAATCCATGACTTCGAGAAGAAAAAGGACAAAACCTTAGGCGATCATACACTGAAAAAAGGACAATCACTGACTTTCCAATACCGCCTCCTGCTTTTCCAAGGCACACCAGATCAAAAAAATATCGATCAATTCTGGACAGAATTCATCAAACCAAGCTCCACCGCTACACCATAAAAAACACCAACCCAATCATATGAATCGCAGAACCTTACTCCAACGCTCCGCACTCGCTGGCGCCTATTCCCTCATATCCCCCTTTGCCAAAGCACTCGGCGCGAACGATGCCGTCCGCGTTGCCGTCATTGGCTTCAACGGACGAGGCATGGGACTCCTTGAAGAAACCCTACGTTCCCAAAACTGCCGCCTCGTCGCCCTCTGCGACTGCGACACCAACGTCATCGCCAAGGGAAAAGCACTCCTAGAGAAAAAAAACATCCCTATCACCACCTACCAAGATTATCGCAAACTCTGCGAAGCCAAAGACATTGATGCCGTCATCATCGCCACGCCAAACCACACCCACGCCCTCATCGCCCTCACCGCTGCGGCAAACGGCAAACACGTCTATGTAGAAAAACCCGTCTCGCATAACGTCTGGGAAGGGCGACAACTCGCCAACGGCGCCAAAAAATATAACGTCATCATCCAACACGGCTTCCAACGCCGCTCTGAAACCTCATGGCAAGAAGCCTTCGCCTGGCTCAAGGAAGGCCACATCGGCAAACTTCTCGTCGCTCGCGGCTTCTGTTACAAGCCCCGCCCATCCATCGGCAAAGTCACCGAGGGCGTTCCCCTACCCGCAACCATCGATGCCGACCTCTGGTTTGGCCCACGGGAAATCAAACCCGTCATGCGGAAAAATTTCCACTACGATTGGCATTGGCAATCTGCCTACGGCAACGGCGACCTCGGCAATCAAGGCCCCCATCAACTCGACGTTTGTCGCTGGGCTCTTGGCGACCCTATCCTGCCCCAGCGCATCGTCTCCATCGGCGGACGTATGGCTCACGATGACAATGGCGACGTCGCTAACACCCAGATCCTTTGGTTAGAACACGAAGGCCTCGCTCCCATCCTCTTTGAAGTGCGTGGCTTACCAAAATCCGGCATGGATTATAAACAAGGAATGGATCGCTACAACGGCATCGATCTCGGAAACTCCATCGATTACGAAGGCGGCTCACTCACCGGCGGTCACAGTGCCAGTTGCCAAATCCTTGACCCACAAGGTAAAGTCATCAAAAAGTTCAAAGGCGGCAGTTCCCACATTCAAAACTTCATCAATGCCATCATCGACAAAAAAATTGCACCCACCCATGCCGTGGAGTCAGCCCACTATTCCTCATCGCTCGCCCACCTGGGAGCGATTTCCCTTGCCACCAGTCAATCAGACCAAGCCGCTCCCATGAAATCTGGCAGTTTGCTCGAAGACGCCTACCAACGCATGCAGAAGCACCTAGAAGCCAACCAAGTCGATCTCAAAAAAACGCCCCTCACCTACGGCACAATGTTGAACTTCGACCCGAAAACCGAAACTTTTACTGGCCCACAAGCAAGCCAAGCCAACCCACTTCTCAAAGGCAGTTACCGCAAAAACTTCGAACTCCCCGCCCTAACATAAGTAAAAGCCGAATGGTGTGCCGGGTGTATGTCTAACGATACCAGGGAGAAATGAAATCGGGCGATGCACTAACCTCCGACGAATAAGCTCAGGGCCATGGCCAGTAGCATAGCGATAGCCGTCACCCACCAATACCATTTGATGCCGATTGTTCGATGAGGAGTCTGCCCGAACTCACGAGCTACAAAATCGTCGTAATCGAAATCGTCGTCAGGAAGATCCAGTCCATCGTAGGCGTTGGATTGCTCCCAGGAGCGTTTCGTTCGTTTCTTCGGAGTAGGCTTTTTGCATCCGGGACAAGGTTTGCCGACAATAACCTGAGAATCGCAGAAAGGACACGTATATTGCATATTTTCCGCTGACATTGTAGGGATTGGATTTAATTTGATCAAAAAAGATCAGTCAAGACGGAAGATCGGAATGTCGAGGAGAGGCACATTCCCGTTCTTCTACTGCCTATGGCCTGAGCCGGGTGATGGATGCGTTTTTTATTCGGAGAGCTTTTAACTCTTGATCCGTTTCTCGAATGCAGGTTCGGGTATCATCATGGGAGCTCCATGCATGCGGAAAATGATGTGTTTCAGTAGCATTCCATTTCTGTAGGATTAGCAAAAACGTATTGTAGTTCAAAAAAATCGACTCACATTTTTGCGGAAAATGCGGGGCTAACGAAAGCACCTAACGAGTCGGTAACGATAAGCTAGCCAAACGTAGCGAAAAATCAGAGAAAAATTCTCTTGCTCATAGGTCAAAAACACCGTAATAAACTGTGCGGACGCATTGACGTAATGCTACGAAATCCCAGATGACTTTCCCCTTGCGAATCACAATATCTCATTTTACCAATGCCGCCTACTGTGGTGGCCGTGGATGTGTCCATTTATGAAAAATTTCATGAATCAAGATTCGCAACGCACATTCTCACTTGCGATGAGCGGGCTCAACATAGAATCCACACAACGCGGTGCAGCACTAACCCCACCGGAGGAACCACAGCCATAAGCAACCAAGGAAAACCAAACCAAATGAAGGGCGGCCGTCGTGACAGTCGCGATCAAACTCGTGTCAACGACCGCATCCGTTCACCTAAAGTTCGCGTCATTGGCGCGGATGGTGCGCAGCTCGGCGTACTATCGATCCGCGATGCGCTGATCAAAGCGCAGTCCGTAGGGCTCGACTTAGTAGAAATCGCCGCGCAAGCGGATCCACCCGTTTGTAAAATCATCGACTACGGCAAATTTAAATACGAGCAAGCGAAACTGAAAAAGCAAAAGTCCAAGTCTGCGACAAGGATGAAAGAAATCAAGCTGCGCGTGGGAACCGGGCAACATGACTACAACATCAAAATGGGCCGTATGGAGGGATTCCTCGACACGGGTCATAAGGTGCGGGTTGTCGTGCAGTTTAAGGGCCGCGAAAATGCTCACAAAGACCTAGGGTTTGTAGTGATGCAACGTGTGATCGAAGATCTCAAGAGTATCGCCAGCGTAGATCAAGCCCCGCGGCTTGGTGGGCGCGTGGTAGCAATGACCCTGACACCTCTGCCCCAAGGTCAGCGCAAACGCAAATTCCATTTGTTCCATGGTGAACTTCTCGAAGACGACGAAGATGATCATGAAGGCGAGGAAGAAGATTTCGACGAGGATGCTGCTGACTCATCGGACGATGGCGATTCCGCCACAAGTGCCGATGAATCAACTCCCGCTGGTGAACCGTAGATCGTAATTATCCAACGTAGATGCGTTTCTCCTACGGGGGAAGCGCATGTCTTATTTGTGGCTTAAACGGAAAGATGGATTGCTAACGATACGTATCATCGGCATGGAATTTGAATCATGGTTACGCGCTGTTTTGCAGGAGTTTTCTTGTCAAACTGGGACGATCCATCGGACGACCGAAGATGGTGAGCACTTGAGTTTAGTGGCGCAAATCGGCGTGCCAGAATTTTTGTTAGAAAAAATTAGCCATATTCCCTTTGGCAAGGGTATCGCTGGTGCCGCGGCAGCGACGCGTGAGCCGGTTGAATTGTGCAATTTGCAAGAAGACCTCGGCGGTGTGGCTAAGCCTGATGCCCGTAAGACTCAGGTCTCCGGTTCCTTGGCGGTGCCGATTTTTTCCCAAGATGGCAGCGCGATTCTGGGTGTGCTAGGGATTGGCATGATCGCACCGCATGACTTTTCTACTGATGAAAAAGCCGCATTAGCAAAGAAAGCGGAAAGACTTTGTGAGGAATTCTCGTCGCAGGGTTGACCTCTGGCGTTCCATTCGTTACATTTCGCTCAGATGAATGCTCAAGACGCTGCCAAGAAGGTGCTAGATACGATGTTAGGCCATTTAGGATTTACCGCCACGATCGAAGTAGAACAAGACGCGGAGGGGCATTGTTTACAAATTCAAACGGCTCAACCTGAGCTACTGATTGGAAATGAAGGTGATCGATTGGATGATTTGCAGTATTTGGTGAATCGGCTTTTGCGAAAACACTACGAGGAACCGCCAAGAATCAAGGTTGATTGCAATCACTATCGTAGCATGCAAGAGCAAAAGCTCCGCGAAGAAGTGCTGATGCTGGCGGACAAAGTGCGCGGAAGTGGCAAGCCATTCCAGATGCGTCCACTGAATGCCTACTATCGCCGTCTGGTATATCAATACGTTTTAGATGACCCACAAATCGAAGCGACTTCGCCCAAAGGCGATATGCGCTTGAAACGTATTACCTTACAAACAAAAAGCTCGTAAGAGATTTATGAAACGCTGGCTCTTCAATCATGATCTTCCGCCAATGCTACATTCGCTTGCATTGCTACTCTTTCGTTGTGTGATTGCTTGGATGATGTTGTATGGTCACGGGTGGTCGAAATTTCAGAAATTTGACATGCTGAAAGAAAAATTCCCTGTGCCGCCACCCTTTGCCGCTTGGTTAAGTCCTACCATGTCGCTGGGTATCACCCTTTTTGCGGAAGTTGTGTGCTGCGGATTATTGATTCTCGGCCTGGCATCAAGGGTTTCTGCAGCCGTTTTGGCAATTGTAATGGGTATCGCGGCGTTCGTCATCCATGGAAAAGATCCGATGTTTTATGGACCGGGCATTGAGGGTGGTTTCCAAGAACTTGCGCTACTTTATTTTGTAGCGAGCGTATTTCTGGTGCTGACTGGACCGGGGAGTTTTTCTCTCGATGCAAAGTTCGGTGCTGAAAAACGTCGGATGTTCCGTTGATTGCCATCGCCTATGGAGACGCATCGCCTAGTTTTGCCAGCGGATTTAAATCATTTCGGCTTCCTTTTCGGTGGTCGTCTGCTGGCCTGGATCGATGAAGCATCATGGATCGCGGCATCCGTAGAATATCCACAATGCCGATTTGTCACTGTAGCGATGGAAAATGTAACGTTTCATCGAAGCGTGCGACAGGGGACAATTCTCGCCATTTCCTCGCAAAAAATTCGGGTGGGCAAAACATCCGTCACCTACAATGTGGAAGTGAAAGATTTGCAAAATCAGCCACAGGAAATTCTTTTCGCGACGAAGGTCACTTTCGTCAACGTCGATGAATCTGGCGCTAAGCAATCGATCCATGTATGAACGAACGACTGATCATCCGTAGCTTCGGCGCGCCGCATGATGTCGTGGAGCACATCGCAAGCGAAGGAATCGCTCGTCCGCTTAAAGAAGGAGAAATGCTCGTGCGGATTCTCGCCTCGCCAATCAATCCTGCTGATCTCAATTGGATAGCTGGCAACTATGGGATCAGACCCTTATTACCGGAAACCCCGGGGAGCGAGGCCTGTGCCGAAGTGATCGATTCCCGATCTACGAAATTTCCCGCAGGTGCGCGTGTAATCTTTCTCGGTTATGCACATGGATGGCAAAAATATTGCATCGCACATGAAAATGAAGTGTTGCAAGTACCCTCCGCGATGGATGCCCTGCAATGCGCCTTGCTCAAGGTGAATCCAGCGACGGCGTGGTTGATGATCAAAGCGGCTTGTTCATTTTCCCACGGTCATGCAGTGATTCAAAATGCCGCGAACTCTGGCGTCGGGCAATGCGTCATCCAATTCACCCGTGCCATGGGAATTCCCTGTTTGTCTTTTTTGCGTCGCAAGGAAGATCATGATTTCCTTCGTTCGTTAGGTGCCCAGGCAATTTTCACCGACGACGCTGAGGGACAGGAAAACGCGCGCGATTATTTGGCAGAACAGAAACTCAAAGCCACGCTCGCCTTAAATGCCGTGGGAGGCGATAGCGCACTACGACAGCTTGATCTCTTAGAACCGCAATCGCTTCATCTGACCTACGGAGCGATGTCACGTCGCCCGCTCACCATCCCTAACAAATTTCTCATCTTTCAAAATCTACGTATCCACGGCTTTTGGTTGAGTTCATGGATGAAGCAAACGCCGCACCACGAAATCCTTGACGTTTACGAGAAAATGCTCTGCATGTGGCAGCAACATGGCATGACACAACGTGTGGATTCCACTTATCAACTCGCTGACTTTTCTGCGGCTTTAGACCGGAATTCTGCTCCTCAAAAATGTGGTAAAGTGCTTTTTGCCGGAAAGTCTTCTTTCGCGTAGATGTCTCCGATTTCACATACGCCTGCAACCGCGATTCCGTTACCAAGCATCCGTGCGAAAGGGTGAAGCAGGAAGGTCTGATTGGTTGTAAAGATTGCATTCCGGATGGTCAGCCCATCCGTAACGTGCCGCTACTGGTGATGTGACTTCCGCACTGCTTATGATAATTTGGTTCCCAGTAATCCGAGCGTTTGCGATGTGCCATTTTTGATCTGCTCCGGCGATCGTAAACCCTTTCAACGTTTCACCTTTTACTTTAAGGCCGCCTTCCGCATGATGGAAGGATAGGGTCATCTGGTTTTGATCAATGGTATGCGATGCTAGAAGTGGTCCAGAATAGGGGATGTCTTGACCATAGACTTTGGCCTTCGCCCACAAGGCCAAACGTTTGCCGACAGGTTGCTTATCCATCGGGTGAATGTTATTCGAGTCCCCCGTATCGATGGTGATGGCCATACCCGTATTTGCCACTGACAGCGAATGACGCATGCTTTCACGCATCAAAGCCCATTCGCTCGGCACGTTAGGATCGCTTGCTTGCGGCTTGTAGTAAGGTAACTGCACCCAGGCAAAGGGAAAATCCCCTTGTCCCCAACGCTTGCGCCAATCAGAAATCAGGAGGGGCAATTGCATTTGATAGAGCTTCGATAAACCCGGCTGACAATTGTTTTCACCTTGGTACCAAATGCAGCCACGTATGCAGTAGGGAATGAGGGGCGCGATCATGCCGTTGAAGAGATTGGCTGGATATTTTTGATCTTTACGAGGATGCACAGGCGGTTGCGGGGGATAGCTCGCGCGTTTTCCTTCTATCAATCTCTTTTCTTCCGCTAATTTCCACGCGGCGAGATGCTTTTCATATTTTTTATAGGCTTCATCGGGATCGTATGGTTTACTAAGTAGATTTCTCCAAGGCTTGAATACGGCATCTAGTTCTGGTTTGCCCTCTTGCACAGGCATACTTGTCCATGCTTCAATCGGGGTACCACCATAGGAGGAATTGATAAGCCCAACCGGAACCTGTAGAGGCTGATGAATCTCTCTCGCAAAAAAATAACCCGCTGCCGAAAATGTACCAGCAGTGGCAGGACTACAGACGACCCAATTGCCCTTACAGTCTTCCTGTGGCGACTCAGCAGGATTACGTGCCACGAGAAACGTGCGAATTTGAGGAAATTGGGCAGCCGCGATTTCTGTTTTGGCATGATTGCTGGCACCAACGGTCATCGCCATGTTCGACTGACCCGAAGCGAGCCAGACTTCACCAATGAGCACATCTTCAATGGTGATCGTGTTTGAACCTTTTATGATCAACAAGTGAGGCCCAGGTTGTGACATCGGTTGCAGCTTGACAGACCATTTTCCGTTAGGATTTGCGGTAGTAGATACTTTTTGCCCGGCAATTTCTAAGGAAACGGCTTCATTTGGATCGGCCCACCCCCACACTGGCACCGATGTATCGCGCTGTAGAACCATATGGTTCGAGAAAAGCGCTGGCATTTTGACCGCTGCCCAACTTGATGCGAGCAGAACGACATGAAAAAACGGAATCACGAGACGAGAAGAAACAACGGCAAATGGCTGCATGAATGAATCTTCCGTATGTGAGCATGCCTTGTCAAGCTACTGGCGCATGATGGATTTTCAAGGAGCTTGTTTCACAGTGCTATGGATGGTGCTGGAAAGCACATCTCCATCGACTGTTTCTAGCTCATAGCCGACTTTCAAGGTCATGCTTGGTTTCATGCCGCGCAATTCTAAGGTGACCGATTTTTTATCGACTGATAATTTCGCTGCGATCACTTCGACTTTGTCATGCTTGCGATAACCGTGCATCTCCTTCACTAACGCTTGCTTCTCGGCTTCGGCATCAGGTGCATCTACGGAAAAGTGCCCCGATCCGTATTGTGACCCGCGGACGTAGTTCCAGCGTTCGACATTATAACTGGTCAGATCTTCCGCAACTTCGGCCTCCAGCTCCACATCAAAGCCGATCGTCAGACCTTTTGGAGTTGTCTTCAATGATGATGGAATCAATGAGGTCTCGCCTTTCAGGTATCGGACTCGTTGTAAACCCATTTCATTGGCGGCATTTGTTTGCCATCCGCGGAAACCGGCGACGAAGAGAGAGCCATCTTTGTGGAAGCGTGCACGCATTGCAGAGGAAGATAAGCGGGCGGGGATTGCAACCACACCGCCTTGGGTGACGTCGCCTTTTTTCTCAGGTAATACGCGATAGAGTGTCGATTTGCCATACGACAAATGAATCAGTTCTCCAGGATTTAGGCCGAAGTTGACGCCCTCAGGTACCCAGACTTGTGAGCCGCCGCTATTGTCCACATCCATAGGGAAATAGCATAAGGGTTCGGTAAATGGGCGATCTTTGCAGATTTCTTGTCGGCTCGGTTCGGTGCCGAAGAAAACCGGGAATTGCGATGGCATGGCGTAATTTAATTTACAGCACGGTTGCCAACTTCCCTCATTTTCGCCAGTGGTGATCTGCCCTTCTGGCCCCACACACATGCCACCTGGGGCGCGTAGTCCTGTGGCGATGACTTCAAATTTCCCACCGTCTTTACTTACTTTGGCAACGATTCCGTTGTTTGGTAAAATCTTGTCAAAACCCCTGCCACCACCACGTACGGGTGAGCCTTTGCAAAAATAAAAGTTCCCCTCTTTATCGGTGTGTAAATCAAAGGCGAATTCATGAAAATTCCGGGTA
This sequence comes from Akkermansia muciniphila, assembly GCA_945862285.1. Taxonomy (GTDB): domain Bacteria; phylum Verrucomicrobiota; class Verrucomicrobiia; order Verrucomicrobiales; family Akkermansiaceae; genus UBA956. Next base: position 21,538 of record CAMAYN010000039.1, read on the forward strand.
ATGATCACATCGCGATTAAATGTTTGATAAAAATCTGTTTCGCCATCGCCATTTTGATCGATCAATTTCGTAATCCCGTCCCGACCCAATACATGAATCACCCCATCGACGACCTTGAGTCCCAGTGGTTCAAACATACCACTGGCGATGCGTCGCCATTCGATTTTGCTCATGTCCTTGGCAATCCCACTCACTTTCCAAACATCGCCATTCCAAGTCGTGATTGCTAATGCGTCATCGGAAAGAAAATCAAAGGCGCAAATTCTCATATTGGCCTTCCATGGATTGTCTTTGGGGATGGCGATTTGATCGACAACCCAAGCGGAATCTGTGGCTTTTTTCCCGAGAGTTCCAGCCGTTTCGAGGACGTCTGGGTAGCGAGGTTTGCCTCCGCTTGTAAGGGTTGTAAAGTCAACTGCTGCGCCGATTTTCGCCGCAGCTCCTCGCGCATGGGCGACTTGAAAGGTGAGCGTTTCTTTGCCTGCAGGAATGGATAGATACAAGCGCGAGCCATCCGCCTTCAATTGGGCTGGAGCCATGATTTTTCCCACGGCGATGGACAATCCAGCGGCGCTTTTTGCTTGGAAATTCTTCGCATCCACTTCCCATCCGTCTTTCTCATCCGCGATGAGCATCAGCAACTCCTTCGGGCGGGCGGCGATGGCGAGATGTCGGTGAAGCGAGTCGCCACTGCTCGCGAGAGTTTCTAGCACGCGCGCTCCATGGATTTCACTGGAAACGCAAACCGTATCGCCATGCATGTAATACCCGAGAAAGCGGCCATGAGCAGACGAAAGATTGCCGTGGCCGGGATTGCTTCGTGGGTCATCAAATTTCCCCGCTGCATCCGCCCAACCGACTGCCGTGGCTGCAGCAAACATCGGTTTCTTCGCATCCACCCGCACAAGCCCGCCATGGGAACCTGTCCAAGGAGTGCCACCCCAGGCAACAAATCCATCGTATGCGGTGACCCAACGCAGCGTTTCCGTATCAAATAACGCGTGCTTTTTCCGCTCTCCTAGATCGACTAGCAAACCTTTCAGGATCGCGTTT
>CAMAYN010000040.1 GCA_945862285.1 Akkermansia muciniphila
ATCTGCTGCGTGGCTATTATTTAAACTAAATCGAGCGACATGGATCATGCTGTCGTTCAATCGACTAAAGTCAATACCTTTGATTTGATCAAAATATGTCATTGCAGGAGACTTCACATTCATCATTTCATCATCATTCCCCGCACGAAACAAAAAATGCCTTCCATTGAGCAAAATACTTTCGAAGTTCTGCACTGCTTTCATACCGGATGTAGATTTCCCCGAATCACCACGGAGGGAATTCCATCCGAAAGTTGTTGCGTATGATTCCGCTCCTTCATGGATCGATAGCGAGAAAAAGTCGAACTTTAGAACTTGCGGATCAGCACCATTTGCATTCACGTGAATCCACATGATCTGTTCGTTGGTTAGAGCCTTTTTAAATACAGCCAGACCGCCGATTTTACCTTGGAACCAATTCGAATAGCCGCCAGTTAATTTTACCGCACCGACAGTGAAGTCGGATACAGTGTTGTTATTGAGCCCTTCTATAAAAGTGTAGGGATTTTTGTCATGGACGTTTCCTTTTTCATCTTTAAATCCCGTGTATGAATCTCGCATCCCGTCGAGGTAGGATATGATTTTACTCCCATCGTAAGTCATGGCGATGCAGCGATACTCCCCGGTATTCCTAATGAAGCGGCAAGTTGAGGAGTAGTCACATGAGTATTTATATCCCTTAGTGGAACCTCCCGTTTTTGAAATATGACCACAGACGCGATCATCGCCCCCATACACGGGAAGATCTACAAACAGTCCATATTGCCGCCTAGGATCATTGTCGTCTTCTTGCCACATTCCTCCAATAAATCCCGTGCTATCGGATTCACGTTTTACCCATGCTATGACGGTACATTCGTTGCCAAATTGGCTAAGATTCAATCCTCCTACACTTGTCGCAGGAATGATAAGAAAGTCTGTTGAACCATCGAAGGCGGCCGCTTTGCCGAATGGCCCTTCCGTAACAGTAGTGACAGTTGATCTTAGCCCGTTGACTAGGGGAAATTTAGCGATGCCCTTTTTGGACAAATAAGGGGGATCAGCCTCAGAAAAATCCCAAAAGGCAACGAGCGAATCAGGCCATTGATCAACGGTTACTATGCCCTCGCCGTTGGACATGAGATCGCCAGTCTTGGCGCTGAAGATCTGATCGAATCTTGAATCTTTAGCACTTTTAGCGACTGCACAAGCGGAATGATTCACGTCCTTTTTGCTGTCAGAATGATCTATGTGTAACAATGGATTTCCTATCAAAACATCGACACAACTTATGGCAATGTACACGCTCACAACAGTCACCACGCGCGATATCTTTGTGAAAAAACGGCAGGAAGTCGTAAATTTGATCAACGGCATTCGGCACTTCAAACAGTTAAAAATTTGAAAGTTCTCAATCATAGCATCTTTTATTTCTACATACGCTAATTAAAGCTTATTTTATAGATTAACAATCTTAGATCTGCGAAAATTACCATTGGCCTACCGAAACAATGATCCAATCTGCAACTTATCGTTCTATTGAAACTAAAAATTTGTTCATTTTGTGCTTCCTGAAAAATTTCACGGATTTGCAATCATGTGTTGTCTTTCCATGCTGATTCTGGCACTACTAAGCCCGACATGATACTATCTCACGAAAAAATTGAGACTGCCGTGGCAGCAGGGAAACTTCTGGCAAGTGCGCAACAAAATATCCAAAACTTTCTGGCTGGCGCATCGTCAGATTTCGCAGAACGCACGATTGCCGAACTCGTGGAGCGCGAGGAATGGTCGGAGATCAATGATCGATTTTTCAAAACGCTAGCCTTCGGCACCGGTGGATTGCGTGGGCGGACGATCGGGCGCGTTATCACAAGTGTCGAGCAAGGTGAAGGCGGACCAAATGGGCGCCCCCAATACCCCTGCGTTGGCACGGCAACCATGAATTTTTATAACCTCAGTCGTGCCGTACGTGGTTTGATTGCTTATGTGAAACAACACGTCGGCAATGAACGGAAACCACGCTTGGTTTTTGCTCATGATACCCGCCATTTTTCACGCGACTTTGCGGAATTTTGCGCCAAAGCCGCCACGGAACTAGGTTGCGATGCTTGGCTCTTTGAAGGAGCGCGCAGCACGCCGCAGTTGTCCTTTAGCATTCGCGATTTGAACGCCGATGCTGGTGTGGTTCTAACCGCTTCTCATAACCCATCGCACGACAATGGCTTCAAGGCCTACTTCAACGATGGTGGGCAGATCGTCGAGCCGCATGCGAAAAATATTATCGCCGAAGTCAACGTTCTGGATACGGAAAATTATGAGCCTTTGCCCGTTGCTGAGCACGGCACATTGACGATGATGGGCCAAGATATGGATCAACGTTACTGCGATAAATTGCGCTCGCTGCTGATGCGACCAGAACTGCTGCAAGGAGATAAAGCGAAAGTCGTATTCACCAATCTTCACGGCACAGGAGGAACGATTGTCGTGCCAATGATGCGGGCGCTCGGCTTCGATGTCGATACGGTTCCCGCCCAAGATGTGCAAGATGGGAGGTTTCCGACTGTCGATTCGCCGAATCCCGAAAATGCACCAGCTTTAAAAATGGCCATCGACCTTGCCGAAGAAACGAATGCCGATATTGTCATTGGTACTGATCCCGATAGCGATCGCATGGGAGTCGCCGCGCGCAATGCTGCGGGAAAGATTGTTTTACTGAGCGGCAATCAAATTGGCTCGCTGATGGCATGGTATCGGGTAAAAACCGCCTTCGAAATCGGTTGGATCTCCGATGCGACAAGATCACGAGCCGTTTTAATCAAAACCTACGTTACCACGGAACTGCAACGCGCCATCGCCGATCATTTTGGCATCCGCACTGTCGATACGCTGACTGGCTTTAAATACATTGCCGAAAAACTCCGTAAATACGAGCAAACGATTCCCGTAGAAAAAGTTTCCGCCCTTTCGCCCGCTGGCTATCGCTCACTATCTGAAGAACAGACGCGGAGCTTGCGTCTCGAATATTCACGCTTCTTCATTTTTGGTGGTGAAGAAAGCTACGGCTACCTCGGATGTGACTTCGTGCGCGATAAAGACGCCAATGGCTCTGCCGTGATGTTTGCCGAAGTCGCTGCCTACGCTCGAAGCCAAGGTCTGACTTTGCCAGATTTGCTCGATCAAATTTATAGCCAATTCGGTTATTTCCTCGAATATGGAAAATCCCTCGTCATGGAAGGTGCTGATGGTGCCGCTCGCATCGCCGCACTGGCCGCATCCTACGCTGACCAACCACCGACAGAAGTTGATGGTTCTGCCGTTGTGCGCGTTCGGGATTTCGCCAAACAGGATTTGTTTGATGATGAAGGCGATGCAATACCGAAGGAAAAAATGCTCTTCGTCGAACTCGCCGACGGACGAAAATTCGCAGTACGCCCAAGCGGTACGGAGCCGAAAATTAAATTCTACCTCTTCGGCAGCAGTGCTCCTGGTGGTGATTTAGCAGCAAGCAAAGCGCAAGTTGTTGCAAGTTTGGATTCATTATGGAGGTGGATCGAAGCGGACGCTAAAATCCGATGAATTTTTCAACAAAACAGTAATCAATAAAAAAACACAAAATCGAAAAAATATGAGCAAAGAATGGTTTGTCTATCTGGATGAAAAACAACTCGGCCCTTACACGGAAGAATTGCTGAAGCAATACGTCACAGAAAATCGCATAACGCCCGATAGCCTATTGTGGTCGGAAGGCATGGCCGATTGGCAAAAAGCGAGCACGGTGTTGGACTTATTTCCCAGCGAGCCCGCAGCATCGCCATTGATTCCGGCAGCCGTTGTGTCTCCCAAGCCCGCCGCCCAAGCATGGGCACCTCCCGGTGCTCGCGTCGCTAGCGCGGTGGCGACATCCAAGGGGGTAGCAACATCACCTTATACTGCCCCAACATCGATGGGAATGGCGGCACCAGCGGGAGGAGCCTACCCGTTTCTGAGCATCAAAGCTTGCAGCTATGGGTTGTGGCTGGGCAGTATCATCGCTCCTTTCGTGCTACTCATTATCGGTATCATCGCTATGGTTGGTGCCGCCGCCACAAGCACCCCTTCATCTGATGGCCAGATGGATAACGCTTCAGCAGCAGGAATTGGTATAGGCGGAATCTTAATAGGTATCGCCTACATACTCTTAATCGTGAATCAAATCTTCACTCTGATCAATATCTATCGCGCATGGGCATGCCTTCAACCGGGAGCACCTAGAACGACACCAGGAAAAGCGATTGGCTTTATGTTTATCCCTTTTTTCAATATCTACTGGATTTTTGTCGCAATTGGAGGTTTGCCCAAGGATTGGAATCGGATCTGCGCAAGCTACGAGGGACTCGAATCAGCTCCCCGTATGAGTGAAGGACTGTTTTTAGCTTATCTCATATGCTCCATTGTTCCGCTTGGTGCTCCGGCAGCATTAGTCATCCATTTCATCATCATGTCACAAATCTGCAAAGGCGTGAACTTTTTTGCTTATCGCAAAAACCCGCAAGGTGGAGTTCCTGGCTTCGGCGGCGTCCGCTTTGGTTGATTGCATTGATCCGATTGCAAGAAATATCGCCCGTGTGGAATTCTACATCCCCGCACGGGCGATTTCTGTTACTTTCAGAGCCAATTCCAGTGCTGCCATGCCTTGTTGACCAGTGACGGCGGGAGTTTCTCCACGCGACACGGCTTCGACAAATGATTGGAGTTCCATGAGTAGAGGCTCACCTTTTTCGATCTCTACTTCAACTTTGGAAATACCATTTAGGTCCTTCACATACATCGATCCCTCTTGCAGCATGTAGTCGAGAGACAGATAACAATCGCCTTGGAAAACACGGATTTTTCTCATGCGCTCTGGGCTGATACGGCTAGCAGTAACGTTGGCGACGCAGCCATTTGCAAAGCGTAATCGCGCATTGGCGATGTCTTCGGTGCTCGTTAAAACACTCACACCGACCGCATCAATCGCAACCACGGGGCTTTTCACCAAATGCAAAATGACTTCCAAATCGTGAATCATCAAATCCAGAATCACTCCAATATCCATACTGCGATTCGGAAACGGCGATAGTCGATGCGCTTCGATAAATCGCGGGCTACTTAGCCTTTCTTCGAGTTGCCGCAGCACGGGATTAAAGCGCTCTACATGCCCCACTGCTAACAATTTGTTGCAGCGGCGCGCTGTTTCGACCAAGGCTTGGGCATCGGCGATGTCCGGCGCGATCGGTTTTTCGATCAACACATGCACTCCCGCTTCAAGCAGCTTGCAGCCAATTTCCCGATGTGCCACCGTTGGCACCGCGACACTGGCAAGATCTACCAGAGAAAAAAATTCTTCCAAGCTATCCACGGGAGTTCCGCCAAATTCATTGGCAACGGCGGCGGCGCGACTGCGATCCGCATCATATATGGCTGTCAGTTCGGCATTCGGAAGCAAAGAATAAATCCGTGCATGATTGCGCCCCATGGCACCCGTGCCCACTACCCCAGCTCGTTGAATTTGACTCATCACGCCAAGGGGTATCGCTTGATCATCCCTTTGGCAAGCTCGTAGCATGATTTATCGAACGGAAAAAAGCTGTGCAGAAAAGCTACGCTGACGTGAATCCGTGTTTGCCAAAAACGTTCAATGCCGCTAATGCCATCTCCGACATGTCTCAAGAAGAATCAGCACATCACTCGACCGAAGCCGAATTGATCGCCATCCGCCGGCAAAAACTCGCAAAATTGCGCGAACTCGGCATCGATCCCTACGGCGAGCGCTTCGCCACCACATCAACCCCCGGCGAACTGCGGGAAAATTTTTCCGAAGGTCTTAAGGTCAAAGTCGCCGGACGAATCACCGCCCTGCGCGACATGGGAAAATCCGTTTTCTTTGAAATCGGCGATGTCATGGGCAATATCCAAGGCTACCTCGGTTTAAAAACTCTGAATGAAACCGCAGCCGCCGCGTGGGGCTGCCTTGATCGCGGCGATTGGATTGGCATCGAGGGCGAAACCTTTCTCACCAAAACCGGTGAGCCTACCGTGAAAGTCGAGTCATTTTCCGTTCTTTCCAAAGCCCTGCGCCCCATGCCGGATAAATGGCACGGTGTAGCTGACCGCGAGCTTAAATACCGCAAGCGTCACCTCGACTTGATGGGCAATGCCGATAGTGCGAAAATTTTTGTTACTCGTTCGTTGATGATCGCAGAAATTCGCCGCTTTTTACAAGAGCGTGGCTTCATTGAAGTGGAAACTCCCATGCTTCAAGACGTCGCCGGTGGTGCGGCAGCTCGTCCGTTTGAGACCTATCATAATGCCCTCGGCATGCCACTGACTCTGCGCATCGCCCCGGAACTTTTCCTCAAACGCCTGCTCGTCGGCGGCTACACGAAAATCTTCGAACTCAATCGAAACTTCCGCAACGAAGGTATTTCCCGTCGTCACAATCCAGAATTTACCATGTTGGAAGCCTACTGGGCTTTTTCTGACTTCGAGCAAATGGCCGAGATGGTGGAAGAACTCACCTGCCATCTTGCCGAGAAATTCTGCGGAGGTTTAGAAATCGAACACAAAGACGAAGAAGGCAATGTCCTGCGCACCATCGATCTCTCACGCCCATGGCGTCGGGCCTCGTATCACGACCTCATTCGCGGAGCTGCGGGCGAAGATTTCTTCACGATTACTGCCGACGAGCGCCGTGAGCGCTGCCACCAACGGGGTGTCGAAATTTCTCCCAACATGGAAGACTACGAGGTGATTCAACAAGTCTTTGAAAAACTAGTAGAAGAAAAAACCTTTGACCCGTGCTTCGTCACCCGGGTAGCCAAGGAACTCGTGCCGCTCGCGAAACTTTCTCCCGATGCCCCAACGGTAGAGGTTTACGAACTCATTATCAACGGCCAAGAAATTTCTCCCGGATATAGCGAACTCAATGACCCCGATGTCCAGCGCGAACGCCTCGAACACCAATCCGGCGGCGAAGAACAAAAAGTGGACTACGATTTCATCGAAACACTCGAGCACGGCATGCCGCCCGCAGGAGGCATCGGCATCGGCATCGATCGCCTGATCATGATGCTCACCGGTGCCCCGACGATTCGCGACGTTGTGCTTTTCCCTCAATTAAAGAAACGTTCGTAGTTCGAATGCAATTCTCGTAGCAACCACCACCTAATAAAAAAGACCGCCGGCACTTGATGGTGCTCGGCGGTTTCTTTTGCGAAAAGTCAGGCGCGGATTCCAGCGTTTACTCAACAGCGTCGCCTGGTGTCTTGGAATGCGCGTTTTGTGGGAAGTCAAAGGTCAAAACGAGCGGTTCAGAACCCGTGTTTTCGATTTCCACTCCGCCGCGATTGAGTGCTGCTTGAGTAATGAATCCAATCTCAGGATACAGTTCGCCGAGCTTCATATCTTGATGGTATTGCACTTCCAGTTTGCCTACTCGACCGCGTCCGCCGTTCGTATGGAAGAGCGTGGGGCTTTCGGGGCAGAACAAGGTCTTGCTGCCGGGATGAACGATGAGTCGAAGAATCGAACTCTTTTGGTCACCGAGGAAATCACCATAGATGATCCATTTTGCATCCACTCCATCGCTAGAAAACTCTTTGGCGACAATGGCAGGACGTGAGTTTTTCTTCACAAAGTCAGGATCCTGATTCGCGGCGAAGTCGAAGGTTTCCACGAGGTATTCCCAATCTTCGTGTCGGGCTTTTGGATAATCCACTTCACGGCAGGCGTAGAAGGCATCAGCAGCTCCGATGCGACCGTCTAGTGTTAGATCCTCGGCAAGGAAATGCTCATCCATTGTCACGTGCAATTCATGTGTGCAGAGGTTCGTTGGCGAGTGCAGCACACCATTCGGCATGACGAAGCCGTTATCGATGTGCATCATCGTATGAGGAGATAAGTGACGCACACCGTTGTAGTCACCCTGACCCCAAGCCTTCATGCAGGCGAGGAAATCTTCCTTGCTCACAAACGGATAAAGCCCCATGGCTGTGGTATGATAATGCGACGGACTAACTCCAGGATTGTCGTAGGAATTGATGTCGTAAACCTCCCATTTTGCCCAGTGCAGGTGATGAGGGATAGGGTTTAGGTTATCGAATTTTTTCGAAACAATGGGCCAAGTAATTTCACCGAACAACGATTTTGAAAGCGCGGTAATTTTTTCTCCCATCACCGCTTCTGGATTGACCATGATCAAATCCTGAAGCGAGATAACTTGACCATTCGGAGTGAGCACGTGCGCTTCTCCTTCACGAAATGGGGCTTTTCCCGTACGGGTATCGATGACCCCCGTAACGATAGGCACCGTGCAGCACATCCAGACTTCATCTAGACCCGTTCCGCCCATGTAGTCTGGATAATAGGATTTTGCATCCAAGCGTAGTCGTTTGCCCGGCGTGCAAAATGTACGACCGGCATAGCGATGCAAAAGCTGTAACACACCGTCATTTTGATTCAGGCAGTCATCGAGAATCGATTGCACTCCTCCGCCGGATCCGTCGATCACGTCTTGTTGAGGATATTCGTGTAGTTTATGGGGAAGAATTTTAGTTGTTGTTGGCATGCGATGGGCATTTTAATGATTGGGCAAGAGAGTAGCAAGAATTAATGAAGGCAACTCTTAAAGAACTGCGACAGGAGCAATATTGGCGAAGACTCCACTGAAAGGGATTAATGGCATTAGCCGTTAAAAGCCCAGCCGAATGCGTTTTGCAAAATTTAGCGCATGCTCGCCATCCGCATGCAAACAAAGTGTCTCACATAGCAGCGGAAAATGTTTCCATCTTAATAAAATCTCATCTTCCGAGGAAATAAGGGCTCCCGGCATTCCTCGTGGAATTAATGTCCCGTCATCAGAATAGCCACGGTCAAGAAACCCTTCTCGCCAAAACGGCACTTTCCTTTCTTCACAAAGTCGTGCCACCCGTCCACCACTACGCGCGACAATTAAGGAAGTGGGATGGTTTTGTGTCATCCATGTAATGTATGCATCGGCGATTTCCCACCGCTGATCACTGATATGATACAACGCACCATGCAGCTTGACATGATGTAACGAAATCTTCTGCTCCACCAAGTGCGATTGCAATCGACCAATCTGCCGCTCTAACAAAAGAAGAAAATCCGACACATCAAGATCTACAACCACTCGGCCAAAGTTTCCTGCCAACCCTGGATGAGCACCCGCAAACAACTGATGTTCTGCTGCCAACATCGCGCAGTGCGTCATGGTAAAATCATCTCCCGCATGACCACCACAGGCAATATTGATCGCGTGTAAGTACGGTGCGATTTCTATCCGAAATTCCGCCGACTCATTTTCGCCCATGTCGCAATTCAGAATCATATTTTCCCATTCGCTTTTACTGCTGTCACAAGCAAGGTTTGGAACTTCGGTGCTTTCACTTCTCGATCAACAATGGCAGAACTCACATCCGCAAATCCCGCTTTCTCCACCAATTCCACCAAGGTCACCTCAGAGAAGCCTAGCCACCGATCTGAATACAATTCATGCGCTTTAGAAAATGTATGTTTCGCTAAGTCCAAAATCAACAATTGCCCACTGGGTTTGAGAATGCGATTCGCTTCCCGCAATGCTCGAATAGGATCTTCAGCGTGATGCAATGCTTGACTAAAAATCGCCAAATCCACTGTGCCACTCTCGATCGGAATCGACTCAATGTCGCCTAAGCGAAATTCTAGGTTATCTAATCCATGTTCCTTAGCAATCTGTTGCCCAAAATCTACCATATTTTGCGACAAATCTACGGCAATGACTTTCTTCGCTCGTTGCGCTAGCAGTTGTGACAATGTCCCCTCCCCCGCTCCTAAGTCGGCAACGACATCGTATTTCATCACCTTCAACAGCGCCTCAGCCAAGGCCTTCCAAGAGCGACCAGGCACATAGTTTTTTCCAAATTTTCCGGCCAACTGATCAAAATGCAACCGCGCTTGATCCTTTCGCTTTTTCAAAATGTGCTTGAGACTCGCTAAGTCGGCACTCGTCTCTTCCATCTCCGCCGCCGCGCGTCTCAGCAAGTCTAATTCAATCCCCGTGATCAAACCCAAATAAAAGTTATTCTTTCCTTGGCGCTCATCACTTACCGCTCCCTCTTGCTTCAATAACGATAAATGCGTGGAAATTCGGCTCTGCCCCATGCCCAAAATATCCTGCATTTCACCAACTGAAATTGCGGCTTCATGCAACAAATACAAAATCCGTAAACGTGTAGGATCAGAAAAAAGTTTTAAACACTTCAATGTTGACAAGCTCATCTTGCTTTGGAATGTATCAACGCATCGCGATTTGACGATACGAAAAATTAATATTTCATGAGCACCTACATTTTTTCTTCCGAGTCCGTTGGCGAAGGCCATCCTGATAAAGTAGCCGATACCATTTCTGATGCCATTCTCGATGCCTGCCTTGCACAAGACCCCCTTAGCCGCGTTGCTTGTGAAACCTTCGTGAAATCAAACATCGTCGTCGTAGGCGGCGAAATCACCACCAGTGCAAAAATCGACTACGATGCCATCATTCGCTCAGCAGTGCGCGGCATCGGCTACACCAACAACGACGACGTTTTCCACGCCGATACTCTTTTTATCAACAACTACCTCACCGGTCAGTCGCCCGACATTGCGCAAGGTGTCGATGCGAAAAAAGCCAAAGGCAAAAAGACCGCCGAGCAGGGAGCTGGGGATCAAGGTATTATGTTCGGCTACGCTTCTAACGAAACCAAAGAACTCATGCCTGCGCCGATTATGTTCGCCCATACATTAGGACGCGAACTCACGAAGATGCGCAAATCCGGAAAAGCCAAATGGTTACGCCCTGATGCGAAGAGCCAAGTCTCCGTCGAATACGTCAACGGCAAGCCAACCCGCATTGTTAACGTGGTCATTTCCACCCAGCACACCGCCGATGTGGATCACGCCACCATCGAGAAATTCTGTATCGCGCTAATCAATCGTGTGTTGCCGAAAAAAATGCTCACGAAAGACACCGAATACCTGATCAATCCGACAGGAAAATTTGTCATCGGCGGACCGCAGGGCGATAGCGGCCTCACCGGACGCAAAATCATCGTCGATACCTACGGTGGCATGGGACGCCACGGTGGTGGTGCATTCTCTGGCAAAGACCCAAGCAAAGTCGATCGCTCTGCCGCCTACATGGGACGCTGGGTCGCGAAAAACGTTGTCGCCGCTGGCCTTGCCGACAAATGCGAAATTCAATTCGCATACGCCATCGGCCATCCCAAACCAGTGAGCGTCCACATTGACACCTTCGGCACCGGAAAATTCTCCGATGAATCGATCCTCGCCGCCGTGCTCAAAGTCTTCTCCTTCAAACCCGCCGACATCGTCAAACAACTCGACCTCCTTCGCCCCATCTACTCTCTTTCCACCAACTACGGGCATTTTGGCAAAGAAGATGCAAGCTTGCCATGGGAGAGCACAAATCAGGTGGAGAATCTAAAAGCTGCGATAGAAAAATAAGGACACAAGACGCAAGATAAGAATTCTATGAGCGAGCATCACAACTTTGAAGAACTGGAGATTTGGAAACGATCTTGTCGGCTTGCTTGTGATATACTTCACTTGTCGAATGATATTAAAATTTACGCCCTGCGTGATCAACTCTCACGTGCCTGCATTTCCGTTCCATCAAACATCGCAGAAGGAGCGGAACGCGAGAGCAATCGAGAATTTCGCAGATACCTTGCCATTGCTAAGGCATCACTTGGCGAATTACGAACGCAACTCTATATCGGTATTCGTGCAGATGTTCTAGATCCAGTCACCTGTCAAACACTCATTCAAGAAACAAAGCTAATTGCGGCGATGATCGAGTCTTTCCGCAAGCGACTAAATCCAAGTATCATCAACAAAATGATCTCCCTCTTCTTCTAAAATTCTCAAGTCTTGAGTCCTGTGTCCTTGCGTCTTGCGTCTCATCACTTTACTCCAAAATTCACATTCCATCATTGATCCAAACTAACAACATGACATCCACCGACTACAAAATCCGCGACATTGGTCTTGCCGACTTCGGCAGAAAAGAAATCGACATTGCTGAACACGAAATGCCTGGCCTTATGTCCACTCGTGCCAAGTATGGCCCGCAAAAACCCCTCGCCGGCGTGCGCGTCATGGGTTCACTCCACATGACCATCCAGACCGCCGTGCTCATCGAGACCCTGCGCGATCTCGGTGCCGATGTGCGCTGGGTTTCTTGCAATATTTTTTCCACCCAAGACCATGCCGCCGCCGCCATCGCTGCTGCGGGTATTCCTGTTTTTGCATGGAAAGGCGAAACCCTCGAAGAATATTGGTGGTGTACATGGCAAGCGCTGCAATTCCCCGGCGGCAAAGGCCCGGAACTCATCGTCGATGACGGCGGCGATGCCACATTGCTCATCCACAAAGGCTACGAAATGGAAAATGGTTCCGACTGGATCACCACCCCATCCGGCAGCCATGAAGAGCAAGTCATTAAAGACCTCCTCGCCGATATTAAAGTCAAACAACCTGGCATTTTTCACACTATCGTCAAAGACTGGAAAGGCGTTTCTGAGGAAACCACCACGGGCGTGCATCGCCTCTATCAAATGGCCAAAGCAGGCACCTTGCTCGTCCCCGCCATCAACGTGAACGATTCCGTAACCAAATCAAAATTCGATAACCTTTACGGTTGCCGCGAGTCACTCGTCGATGGCATCAAACGCGCTACCGATGTGATGATCTCTGGAAAAGTTGGCGTCGTTTGTGGATATGGCGATGTCGGCAAAGGTTGCGCCCAAGCACTGCGCGCCCAAGGAGCACAAGTCGTAGTCACAGAAGTTGATCCCATTTGTGCGCTGCAAGCAGCCATGGAAGGTTTCCGCGTTCTCACCATCGAGGACACCCTCGGCTGGGGCGATATTTACGTTACCACCACAGGAAACGTGGGCATCATTCGCTTGGAGCACATGGAAAAAATGAAAGATCAAGCCATCGTATGTAACATCGGTCACTTCGACAACGAGATCGAAATCGATAAGCTCAACACTTCACCGACCGCCACCCGCACGAACATCAAACCGCAGGTGGACAAATACACCTTTACCGGCGGCAACAGCATTTACATGCTCGCCGAAGGTCGCCTCGTCAACCTTGGTTGTGCTACCGGACATCCGAGTTTTGTGATGTCGAATAGTTTCACCAACCAAACATTGGCGCAAATTGATTTGTGGCAAAATAAAGACACCTACAAGGCCGGTGAAGTAAAAGTTTTACCGAAGCATCTCGATGAAGAAGTAGCTCGTTTGCATCTTGCCAAGATTGGCGCGAAGCTAACAAAACTTACTCCTGAGCAAGCTGACTACATCGGAGTTTCACCTGAGGGTCCCTTTAAGGCGGATCATTATCGTTATTAATCTAAGGCATTGCGTATGGATATTAGCGTATTCGGCATGGGAATCATCGGCTCTCGTTGCGCCGAGAATTGGGAAAAATCTGGGGCTCGTGTGACTCGTTGGAATCGAACAGCGAAAGATTTGCCAGATTTCCGTGCCGATGCAGTAGAGGCGGCGCAGGCGTCTGATATTCTTTCTTTTTACCTCAAAGATGGCGCGGCATTACGCTCAGTGTTTGAGAAAATTCGCCCTGTTCTATCGTCAAGGCATTTTTTAATGAACCACTCGACGATCGATTTACCAACGACACTCTGGCTGGCAGAGCAGTGCGCCGCCATTGGTTGCCGCTTTGTCGATGCTCCATTCACTGGCTCGAAAGTCGCCGCTACGGAAGGCAAGCTCATGTATTATGTTGCTGGTGTAGAAGAGGACATTTTATTCGCAGAATCCATCCTCGCGCCGACGGCATCATCGATCATCCGCATGGGAGAAATGGGTAAGGCAACTGTGGTGAAACTTTCCACCAATCTGATTGCCGCCTGCCAGGTTCAGGCATTGTCGGAAGCCTTGGCTTTGTGTCGGAATCATGGCATTAGCGAAGAATCATTTGCTAACGCGATCACGCAACATGGCACGGCATCGGCACTTACCAAGATGAAATTGCCGGGTATTTTGGAAAGAGATTTTTCTACGCACTTTTCTCTCGATAACATGCGCAAGGATTCGGTGTATGCGCTGGAATTAGCACAATCGCAAGGCTTGGAACTGCCAGCGATGCAAGTGGTTTCTCAGCGAATGACCGAGTTATGCGATGCGGGACTTGCCGAAAAAGATTACACCGCTTTAGCTTGCCCGTATCTTTGAATCGGATAGCGTTCGGACTATTCGTTCC
The DNA here is from genome assembly GCA_945862285.1 of Akkermansia muciniphila. Classification (GTDB taxonomy): domain Bacteria; phylum Verrucomicrobiota; class Verrucomicrobiia; order Verrucomicrobiales; family Akkermansiaceae; genus UBA956. The sequence continues at coordinate 14,296 of CAMAYN010000040.1, forward strand.
GACGAACATCGGCGGTGCCAATATCATCGGTAGTGCCGAAGGTTTGATCGGGACCGGCTGACGTGATCTCCATTTGTGTGCCAGAAATAGCGTGAAAGCGCCATGGTGTGCCCCAGCGATCTGCGACCACTCCGGATGCTTGCAAGCCGGGTATTTCATCCGAGAAATAGCGAAGATTGTTTTGATTTTCGCCGCGTAAACTCGCAAAAATTTCTTCATTTTCCCCGATCGGATTTCCGCCATACTCTCGTCGATAGGTATCAAGAACAGCAATCAGAATTTCGAGATCTTCTTCGGGGGAAATTTGGTTTGTCTGAAATCGGGCGCTGCTCTCAACGATGGGGTGATTGATTTTATTCGATGATTGCTTTTGCTCAGAGGATAAGGAATATTGTTGGATCGGAATTCCTTCGCTAGGTTTTGTGAGAATCTTTTGCGGGTCTTTGTTCGCGAGCCAAATCAAAAAATTTAGCGAGATGATCACGAACATCACAAGAATGATGATCATTTTCTGCGGAGGGTTGCGCGGCGTTTGTGAGGACATTCGTTAGAGCAAAGCTGGTTTGATAAAGTTAGCATTCGCCGTTGAAATGGCGAAGGGATCATCAAAGCGTGGTAAGTTGGGGAAAATGGCGGCGAGTTCACTTGATTGCGCCCCAAGCCACCTTGCCATGACCGAACAATATTGATCGACGGATGTTGTCGGAACCCAGCGACCGCGATTGGTAGAGCCATTTCCTGCGTCCAGAGAACCGATGACATTTCCTGTTTTCAGTAATGGAAAATGGCCATAAATATCCCCGCCATTCACGGCACCGCCCATCATGAAAGCATGCCCGCCCCACGCGTGATCGCAGCCGGCTGTGGCGGTATTAGTACCATTCGGAGTGAATGTCCGGTTAAAGTCAGAGGCCGTGCAGGTGAGAACTTGATCCCATGCCCCCATGGCTTGCAATACATCATGAAATGCTTGTAGCCCTGTGGCTAGCTCCGTCATTAAATTCCCATGTGAGTTGAGTGTACTGCTGTGGGTATCGTAACCAGTGACTTGGCAGAAATAAATTTGCCGTTGATTACCGAGCGCACTTCGCCCCGCGATCAGCTTAGCTATCATTTTCAGTTGTTCCCCAAGTTTGTGGTTTGCACTGGCCGCGGTGAAGATGTTGTTGATGTTGTAGTTGAAGCTCGCTTCTGATGCGGCGGCGGACGTGAGCGCCGCACCGATGACAGCTTCCGTATTCCGAGCGCGGCGAATGATGCGATTGTGCTCTTCCTCGTGAAGATTCGCGTGGGTCAAGCGCATGATGTCCTCGAAGGCCTTGAAACGCTTCGCATCGTCGGCATTGGGGTCAATCGTACTCGCATAATTGCTACCAAATCCGTCAACATTAACCGTGCCGGATGGCTGGATGACGTATTGAATGACATTGCCCGTAGTGCCGATTTGAAAAGAATTCACACCAGCAAGTGAGATCGACATAGAAACTTTTGAAGATGTCGCATTGTTGTAGGAGGAATGAAGTAAATCCGCAGCGCGCCCGCCCCAGCCACTGGCAAAGGGACGGTCAGGGATCGAACTTTGCCATTGGGTTTGTTGATCTGAGTGAGAAAACAACTGACTTGGGAGGGGAATCGATCCTGAATTATAGGCACTTCGTGAGCCTACTGGATAGGCGAGAGTACCAACATTCGCGAAGGTGGCGAGCTTTCCGGCATTAAAGAGATTTGCAAGCTGGGGCATATTCGGATGCAGGCCAAGAGGCTGAGTAACTCCGTCATAGTGTTGTTGAAAGGCACGCGTCGAGGAAGGGATGGTGAGCGGATGTAATTGCGCTCTAGGTATACCAATCACACCACGACCTACTTCGTAGTCGGCACGAGCCATGGAGCTTGCAGGATCTCCTATAGGGACAAGCATGTTATTAGAATCGTTTCCTCCATTAAGGAATAAAAAGACAAGCGCTTTGTAGTCGTTAGCTGGCGTGGATTGCGCCAAAGCGGCGGTCATCAATCGTAGATGGGCTAGCGCATTCACTAAGCCAGTCACGCCCAAGGAGGCACAGGACGCTTGGCGTAAAAAATCGCGCCTGCTGCGTATAAATTCTTTCTGATGCTTTTTCATATTGTGATTCCGGCGGGAATTATTTTTGGATGATAAAGTCGGGACTCTTCATGATAAGATCGAGCGCGTCAATAATACGCTCATTCATGCTGGTTGATTGTGTTGTTGCCGATGTACTATTGTTACTTCCAGAACGTATGGCATAAAGGGCATCTAAAATCATTCGACGCGGGGCACTAGGTGTATTTCCATGACGCGCTTTGAGCGAACCGGCGCAGAGCAGCAAGTCGGCTCGATCTACTACGCGTTCGATCGCTTCGGGGATTTTCGTAGCACGATCAGGCCATGTGGTGTCAGCGTTGGAAAATGCGCCATCAAGATTGGTATCCAGTCCCGCGAGATACAGAATTCTGTAATCTGTTAGGTCGCGTAGCATATTGTCGGAGTTGTTATCGTAAGATGAGAAATTTGGTATCCCTGCGATGTTAACTCCAGCAGGAAGACTCGTTGTACTTTGTCCGGTTGTACTTTTGATTGTGTCGTATTGGTAATTAAGCCCACGCACGATGGAGTTTTCATTGATGATCTGAAACTCGGGCGAAAAAAAGCCGTTTTGCGCAAGTGTTCCCGCAGGAGCGAAGTCGGGACGATACCAATTAAAAACCGATGGGGCACCAAGGGGGCGCTGGGCGAGCGCCGTAGATGTATCGCGGAAGCGTGCGATGGTCGATCCTGCAGGGAATTTCGCAAGTTCTGAATCCGGGTAGCCATAATTTTTGAATAAAGCGATAGGGATTGCTGATTTGGCATTGAGGGCACGAAGAACAGCAGTGTGGCGTATGAGCATTTCTTTGCTTTTGCCGAATCCCACTGCGGTGTTAGCCGTTTGTAAATCGCGCGCCTCGGGATCTAACAGAATAGATTTGATCGTCGTGGCAAAATTTCCTCCCGAGAGCTGAAAGGCCGTAGAGACGCGATAAATATATCCAGCAGATGGGGTAGCGGTCGTGAAGCGCTGAATAAGTTGGCGGCAAAGAAACGGAGCGGTGTTAGGATGGGAGCTTAGTGCGTTGAGAGTATCAGAAAGGTCAGTCAAACCTCCATTGGTGCGGGCTGGAATAGAAACACCGAGGAAATTTTTTGGCGATTCATCATGATAAGCAGGGAACAGCTTCATCGGATGAGACCAACGGATGGCGTGTTCTTCATAACTCGATCCAAGAAAGAAGTCCGTATTATCAATCACCGTAGTGGAGTTGGTTGAGGATGCACGTTTACTAAATGACCAGCCCGTGAAGACTTTCGATAGCTCGGTAATGTCTTCTTGATTGTAAGTCGGAATGGGTAAGCCGTCAGAACCAAGGATCAGTGAGCCATCGGGATGCAATTTGACCAGTCCTATGGAAAACAACTGCATGATCTCACGGGCAAAATTTTCATCGGGCGATGACAGAATGACGCCGTTCGAGGTTTGTGATTTTTGATTTCGCAAATGTGAAAGATATTGCCCCATGTTGGTGTGCAATGTGACATCCTCCAATAGCGCCCGGAAGTTGCCAAAGCTATGGCTTTGCAACATGTCATAGTAATTTGCCATACCGACAGCCATGCGATCTAAGGTCGGTTCCTCATCCGAGATCACGAAGATTTGGCTCAGGGCATAGGTCATGCGTTGTCGCAGTTGATCGGGGGAATTGAGTGCGATTGTCCACCATGCCGTTTGGCGATTGCGCTGGTATAAACTGGCCGTGGGATCGATCGATTTATCGAGCAAATTTCCTGCCACTGACATTGCTTGATGAGATGGAGCTGGCAGGAGAAATTGCTCGTCAATCCATTCACCAAAAGCCGCGATGCGATCGCCGGAGTGATTGGCAATTCGTGCGCGCATTTCTGTGATGTCTTGCCAACGAGCGCCATACGTCGCTTGTGTGAGGAAACGTACGATTTCGCGATCGAGGTCATCGCCAGCCAACGCAGTGATCGCAGTGGGAGATGGAGGCTGAACGAAAACTGTGGAACCGTTGACGACTTGAAAGGCGCCATCGATTTCGCCCGAGGTTGCCATTTCTGTGTAAACATTAAAGCGCAAGTTCCCGGAGAGCAGCGCATCGAGAACTTGTTGATCAGTGGTATAATGTTGATTGGCTTTGATCAACCACGACTGCCCATTATAGCGGAACGGAGGAATGGATAAAATTGTCGCGCTGCTTGGTGTCTCGATGTGAACGGAGGATGTGAGTGAGTTTAAGTTAGAAAAATTTACTGTCACGATGGCCGAAGCATGATCCCCCGCTAATCGGACCGCAGCCATTCCTGATCCTCTTGTGCTCTGTCCTTGACGCGGCGATAAATAGGCAACGAGCAATTTGGTATTTTGTTCCGTGGGTTGCGCATCGTTGATTCGAGCGGAAATGTTCAAGTTGCTCCCGCCAACAGAAATACGTAAATCTTCCGGAACTTCAGACAACGCATCAGCAACCGGTTGAATCAGGAGATTGGTAGAGGATTCGCCAGGAGGGATGACGAAACGATCTGCAACAACGGCATTTCCTGCATTTTTAAGAATAAAATCACCTGTCGTAGCGATTCCCGATGTGCCAGACTGATCGGATATTTGTCGTAGAAACAAGGTGAATGGCCGCGCAGAAGAAGAACTGCGAGATAGCGTAATGGAGGCAGGAAGATTTTCTTTCTCGTAAGCGTTTGGTGTAGTGGCAGTGATTTGTAAATTGCCGTTCGATAGTTGATCCAGCCATGATTCCACGAAAGCAAGGTCGCCTTGTAGTTCCCCCGAGCCAAAGCTATCAACTTCGTTCGGGTTAAGTCCTTCGAGTTGTAGTTCCGCCCAGTTTGATACTCCGTCATTGTCACTATCGACATCCGTGACTTCGACGCGAAAAAATTTCCGATTTGCCGAAGTTGTTTGAGCCGGAAATACGACTTCCGATGTTGTGGCGAGAATGGCATTTCCTACGGGCTGCCATGGACCAGCCACCGTAGCTGCGGAAAATAGTCGGTAATTTTTTCCCGCCACGGCATCTACTGTAATGACAGCTCCGGCATTGATGGCTAATGAGCGAATCCGAAAGTGACTGGATGGCAGAAACGGATTCGTGCCAGCAATTGACTCAAGGCGGTTACTGACACCATTCCCATCCGCATCACCATCTGGATCAAGATTCCCTACGGCGAATCGAGCCTCCCAAACATCACACATTCCATTTCCATTTTTGTCGATCGCCTGTAGCAAATTCGCGCCAAGGAAAAACGACAAAATGATTCCATATCGAAGCAACATACTTTTACGATACAAGGAACGAGGCCTTTGTAAATATCTCTTTGCGTCAGGTGTAACTGAAAGTGGTGGTCAAGGTTGGAAGACAGCGCGTCTCGCCTGTTTCGGCTGACATGCTTCCAGCTTGTCTTCTTCATGCTACATCGGTGTAAGGCAGGCTTGAAGCCCGCCGACCGAGACAGAAGGATGTCTATCCCCCACTCGAAGGAACTTTGCCATGTTCCACGATTGCCCACCAGTTTCAATTACACCGCTTTGAGTCAGCTATGCACGAGCTGCGCTCCCTACTCCCTGAATGACATTCATTTATGGGTCATTTGCGATCAAACTTGGCACTTCAAGGAAATCAGTGACATGCAAGAAGGTCATTCAACTCAAGTCTCTAATAATCTGTGCATTCCGTGCAATCCGTGGTTAAAAAATCTCACCAAAAAAAGCTTTCATGGAGACAGCCGCGTTTCCTCAGGCGCTTACCATTCTACTATCCCAAAGGGATTACGCATCAAAGCCTAGAGTTGGTGCGCGTCGCTCCTACCCTGGGGATACCATCCACCCAATAAAACAAACAACCCCAACGCGGGTTGTGGAAATGAGGGCCAAGGGCATCGGTCTTGAGCAGTTGGCTTGGTTCTGGTGCGGGCCTCCCGGCTCCGTCGGAATGGTTCGTCGTAGTCATAAGCGTCGTAGGTTAGCAGCTACGACACTTATGACTCGAGGCGCTTCATAGGACGTTTACTTTCGCCGAGTCAGCATTCCCTTTCATCCGCCTTGCCCCGTCTTTGCGTTTCTCACGCTTTGCTCCGGAAGGTGACTGTCACCTGTCATGTTACGCCTTGCATTGCCCATCCTGCAACACCTTTGGTTAATCATTATAGAAAAAATATACAGAACCATCTTCGGGTAAACCGCTACTGAATTTCGCAAATGAATCTTTGTCAATAATTAATTCTTTGTTTTTATTAGTGAATATTTTTATCTTTCCTTTAGCGTATACTGCAGCACTAACTAGCTTAGTGGTTTGATGATCTATCAAAAATTTATTGTTAACTTGATTGTTGATGATAAACACACCTGGATTGGCAACTTCACCCAAGATTGTTATTTTTTTGAAAGGAGTTTTGTTTAAAATTTCTTCTTGAGTTCTTTTGTCATAGACGCTAAATGGGTTACTTAACGGATATGGTAAAATGGTGGGACTATATATTATTGAAACATCATTCTTTTTACTTTTATCGCGAACAATATTTTCTGATTCGTTAGCATATGACGATATTGTCGTGTAGGATTGGAGTCCAATAATCAGTATAATAAGGAAAAAATACGTTTTCATATTTATTAAAGTATTATCGACATAACATTGTAAATCTCGCCATCGACAGGATGATCATTAAGAAATTTTTCGTATTCAGCTCCTTTTGGCCATCTTTCCTTATTGTCTACTCCGTAAATCTTAGGATATATAGAAAAGCACCGCCCTGCAATTTCCTTAGCAATTCTCAATAAATCTCGATTAGTCATATTATTCTTGACGAGATAGATACCGGGAAATTCAACACAGCCAATTACGATTATTTTTTTATAAGCGATATTATTCTTTATCTCCTCTTCGTTTCGTGTATCGTATAACGCAAATGGAGCAATTTTTTTTGCTAGTATAACTCCATTATCATCTTCTTCTGAATAATTATTGGTAACATCTACAATCCCCATCGCGCAAAACGAACGCGATACAATTCCAATAGTAATTACAAGAAATACACCGATTATATTTAGATAAAATGATTTTTTCATATTTATTTGTTCTTCCTAATATCCGCTTCTGCAACTGCCAATGGACCACTCCATATTTTTGTTTTACAAGAGTATGTTTTCGATTTATTACATCTGTGCGCGCTTTTACGTTTTTCTGTATCTTCGTAGTATGCTTTCAAATGCTCCGGCCAATTGTTGGGATTCATTTTTATAATAGCGTTGACTGTGTCTTCATCGACATGCGGTGCATGTTCAATTCCGCAATATAATGCGAGCGTAATTTCTTTACAGCACCCGATAGGTGGTGGGCTGCACATTTTGTCAACAAGCTTTTCTGCCGCAGCGATCGCCCTATCAATTTCCTCCTCTGTCATATTACTAAACCCTACTTTGTCCCTGTCCTCTCTTGGAAAGGTTGGTGGTACACTCTTATCAAATATATACTGAGGTATGGGGTCTTCATCATTGTCGGGTATACCAATTGCGGTTTCTGCTGGTAATCTTCCGTTTAAATAATTTGCTCCGCAACCAATATAGCCATAGTAACTGCATTGAGGAGCTTTATCAAATTTTTTCTGCAGAAAATCATCCCAGTTCGACATTCGGTTTTTTTCCGAAAATAAATCGGCAACTCTTATTGAAATGTGACATTTTTTAAGTTCAGCCTCACTTGTATTAGAACTTGCTCCATTGACTTTGCCATCTTCTACAAGACCTCTTAGATCAAAGGCTACTATTATATTATTACTTACAAAACCATACAAATTCAAACCACCCCTTTCCTCTATAGGATCGCGTGTGACCCATCTTCCAGTAACTGGATCATAGAAGCGGTAGCCGTAGTAGTAGAGGCCGGTATCGGTTTCGCGGGGTTTGGTGCTGAAGGCGTAGGGGAGGTTTTGCGGGTTGTTGTTGTTCGTGATGTTGCCGAAGGGGTCGTAGTCGAAGCTGGCTTGCACGGCACAGGCGTTATCGATGTAGGCGGTGATGTTGCCGTTGCCGTCGTAGATGGGATAGT
>CAMAYN010000041.1 GCA_945862285.1 Akkermansia muciniphila
AAAAATCCTCGCCCTTGAGAAATCGACTTATGGCATCCAGGTAATTCGCGCATCGAACTTCACTCAACTGGGCTAGTGATCGGAGAGAAGGAGCGATTTCATTGAGGGAAATATTTACCTTAAACCCAGCGATTCTTTTCCATTCCGTCCATGATTTTCTTAACAATAGATCTGCGGCAGACTCCCCACTGTAATCAATGAATTCGTGTAGCTGCGGTGGAGATCCGCCTTTCCATTTGAGAAATGCTTCTTTAATTCGGAACTCAGGATTCTGGTATGTGTGCCTTATATTCTTTAGTATTTCCTCTCGCGCCTGTCTTTCGAGTTGGATGTGACAACCAGATGGAAGATGTGGGAAACCGCTTTCGACTTCGCTGATGATATCTTTTCTTTTACCTGGTAGTAGCGAGGTGAAACGAAGATCGAAGCGGAATTCGCGACGTGATCTGGGGATGAAATCCAGAACGATCACTTGGTCTTTCCCATCTGCGTGGCGAAGGCCACGTCCAAATTGTTGTAAGTAAAGAACGTGGCTTTCGGTGGGGCGAAGGAATAGCAGGCAATTCGTAGCTGGGATATCGACACCTTCGTTGAATAAATCGACCGTGAAGATGAAATTGACTTCCCCTTTACTCAAGCGCTGGCGAGCTAGTCGACGTTCTTCGGATGGAGTGTTCGCGTCGATTGCTAATGCGGGGATTCCTGCAGCGACGAAGGTATTTGCCATAAAGGCGGCGTGAGATTTTGATACGCAAAAGCCAAGTCCTTTCACGTGGCTGCGTTCAAAGTCATTTGGATTATAGGGATCAGGCAAGTGTTCTATAACCTTATCGATAACGAGTTGGGCACGGAGCTTATTGCCGCTGATCAGATTTTCGATTTCCGCGATTTCATACCTTCCACGTTTCCACTCCACTGCGGAAAGATCTGTTGTGTGGTCACTAATCGCGTAGTAGTGGAATGGGCAGAGGAGTTTTTGTTCGAGAGCATCTGGTAGGCGGATCTCACCGGCGACTGGGGCATCGAAGTCATCAGCGATGGTGGTGCCATCGGCACGTTCCGGGGTAGCGGTTAAGCCGAGGAGTATTTTTGGCGTTAGATTGTCGAGAATGGGACGATATGTTTCTGCGATACCGTGATGGGCTTCGTCGAGTATGACGATGTGCCAATGTGCTGGACCAAACGTTTCGATGAGCTTGCGTGAATGGAAGCTCGCCACGGTACAGAAAAGGTAGTCGTGATTTTCGGGTTGGTGTTGGTCGAAGAGATATTCGCCGAAATTTCCGTCTTGGAGAACTTGGCGAAAGGTATTGCGGGCTTGCTCAAGAATTTCTTTACGGTGGGCGAGGAAGAGCAGTTTAACAGATCCTTGTGCAGCAAGCCGCTTGTAATCAAAAGCGGCGATCATGGTCTTTCCAGATCCGGTCGCAGCGATGACCAGATTCCTGTGATGGCCTCGTGTGGTTCTTGCCAATACGAGGTTTTCCAAAATTGCATTCTGATAGTCGAATGGTTGGATGCGGAAAACAGTCAGAATCGTGGACGGATCATTATACACGCCTTTCTCGTGTTTTGTAGCAGCGACGAGTTTTTCAAAACTGTCTTCCGTAAATTTGACAAAAGAAGAATCTTCCCAGTAAGAGCTAAATTCCGCTTCACATCGACGATAGAGATCGGGAAGCTCCGCGGCAGGAAGTTTAACTGTCCACTCTAAGCCACTGGTCATCGCTGCGTGTGAAAGATTTGCTGAGCCAATGAAAGCGCAGGAAAGGCCAGTGTTGCGATGGATGAAGTAGGCTTTTGCGTGGAGACGGGAATGCTTGGTGTCGTAGTTGATTTTTATCTCCGTATTCGGCAGTTCGCTGATTTGGCGTATCGCGATGGGGTCCGAGGCTCCTAAATAAGTGGTAGTTATAACGCGGAGTTTACCGCCGCGTGCGGTAAAACTTTTGAGAGAAGGAAGGAGTAATTTCAGTCCGGCGGTCTTGATAAAGGAAACCAACATGTCCACCCGATCAGCGCTTTCTAACTCTAGCTCCAGTTCACGACCTAGTTGAGGGCTTGCCCCTGTGCCTGTAAATAGACATGGGCTGCTCGGAGATGTAGTAGGTCGAGAGAGTCTGTTATACCCTAATGGTGAAATTTCATCGAGTATTTCCCCGATGGATTCGATTTTATCGGAACGGAGAAATTGTAGATCTTCATCGAACTCAGCAATTAAGTGGATTAAGCGGTTTGTCAGATCGAGGCGATGCTCATGCTTTATGACGTTTAGAGCTTGATTGATACGTGCGCGCAGAAAGCGGGTGAGATAATCAGCAGCCAGGGGTTCTTCGAGTTTTGCAAAAATAGCGCTTTGAGCCAATTCGTCCAAGGAGTCGATCGCACTCCGTAATTTTTCGCTGATCAGATGCTCGTAAATTCCATTTTTTAGCTCGCCCATCCCTAACAAAGATAGTTTCGCTAACGCAGAGAAGGCAAGGGTATAAATGATAGAAGCCACCTTTCTTGCGAAAGATGGCTGTCTCAATATGATCGGCTTGGCGGCAGGATGCCGCCGCCACGGTTAGGCAATAATCTGCCCGAGCACGTAGGGCAGGATGCCACCAGCGCGGTAGTAGTCTTTCTCTACGGGGGTGTCGATGCGGACGATGAGGGGGATCTCGAAGCTTTCGCCGCAGCTCTTGGTGACACGTAAGGTCGCTTGTTGCTGTGGTTTGAGATCATTGCAAATGCCGAGGATGTCGAAGGTGGCATCGGCGAGGTCTTTCACTTTGTCGTAGTCGTCTTTGTTGACGAAGTTGCAGGGCAGCACACCCATACCGACGAGGTTGCTGCGGTGAATGCGCTCGAAGGATTTTGTCACCACGGCTTTCACACCGAGAAGATTCGTGCCTTTGGCGGCCCAGTCGCGGCTGGATCCCATGCCGTAGTCTTCGCCACCGATGACGATGGTGGGCGTGCCAGCGGCTTGATAGACAGCAGCGGCATCGTAGATGGCATGGGTTTCTCCATTGATTTTGGTAATTCCACCTTCGATGCCAGGAACCATGAGGTTTTTGATGCGGACGTTGGCAAAGGTGCCGCGAGTCATAATGCGGTCGTTGCCGCGGCGTGATCCGTAGGAGTTGAAATCAGCAAATTCTACGCCGTTTTCGCCAAGGAATCGACCAGCGGGGCTGTCTTTTTTAATGGCACCGGCAGGGGAAATGTGGTCGGTGGTGACACTATCGCCAAAGATGCCGAGCGGACGCGCGCCTTTGATTTCCTCGATGTCGCGTGGGGTCGGTGTGAAGCCGTCAAAGAATGGCGGCTCCTGCACGTAGGTGGATTTTCTGTCCCATTCGTAAACGTTGCCGGTGCTGCCTTTGATGCTGTTCCATTTCGGATTTTGATCAGAGAAGCCGGTGTAGAGTTTTTGGAAGACTTCGGGCTTGAGTGATGCATTCATCGCCGCCTCAATCTCGGCGGACGATGGCCAGATATCGGCGAGGAAAACGTCGTTGCCGTGGCTGTCTTTGCCGATGGCATCTTTTGTTAAATCGATATTGACCGTGCCAGCAATCGCAAAGGCGACGACGAGCGGCGGCGACATGAGGAAGTTGGCCTTGATCGATTGATGAACACGCGCCTCGAAGTTGCGATTTCCGGAAAGCACGGAAGCGGCGACGATGTCTTGGGCTTTTACCACGTCTTCGATGCCTTTATCGAGCGGGCCAGAGTTGCCGATGCAGGTGGTGCACCCGTAGCCGACGGTTTGGAATCCAAGTTTATCGAGTTCGGCTTGCAGGCCAGTTTTATTGAGGTAATCCGTGACCACGCGGGAACCAGGACCGAGGGAGGTTTTTACCGATGGCTTGATGGTGAGACCTTTCGCGTTGGCTTTTTGCGCCAGCAGACCAGCGGCAATCATCACGCTGGGGTTGGAAGTATTGGTGCAGGATGTGATCGCGGCGATGAGCACGGAGCCATCGGTGATTTGGTCAGGAATGCCGCCTTTGCTGTCAACGGTGACGGTAGCATCAGCGGATGAGGCTTTGGCAAATCCGCCATCGGCGATCGGAGCGGAAAGAAGGTGATTCCATTTTTCCTTGAGAGAATCGAGGTCGATACGGTCTTGCGGACGCTTCGGTCCTGCGACGCCGGGCTTGACGGTGGAGAGATCGAGATCGACGACTTGAGTGAAATCGAGCGCGTCTTTGTCCGCTGGGATACCCCAAAGTCCTTGGGCTTTGTAGTAATTTTCAACTGTGGTGCAGAGTTCTTCGCTGCGGCCTGTGCCACGCAGGTATCCGACAGTGATTTCATCGATTCCGAAGAAGCCCATCGTCGCGCCGTATTCTGGTGCCATGTTGGCGATGGTCGCGCGGTCGGGCAAGCTGAGTGCCTTGGCACCGGGACCGAAGAATTCTACAAATTTTCCGACGACTTTGGTTTTTCTGAGAAGTTCGGTCACGCGCAGCACCACGTCCGTAGCGGTAACTCCGGTGGCGACTTCGCCGCTGAGGTAAACGCCGACGACTTCAGGAACGAGAAAGGTAACGGGCTGTCCGAGCATCCCGGCTTCAGCCTCAATGCCACCTACGCCCCAACCGACGACACCGAGGCCGTTGATCATCGTGGTGTGGCTATCGGTGCCGACGAGAGTATCGGGATAAAATACGCCATCTTTTTCTAAGACGCATTTTGCCAGGTATTCAAGATTGACTTGGTGCACGATGCCGATGCCTGGAGGCACGACTTTAAAGGTATCAAAGGCTTGCTCGCCCCATTTGAGAAACTCATAGCGCTCGCGGTTGCGGTGAAACTCGAGGTCGAGGTTTCTGGAAAGTGAATCGCCAGTTCCTGCATAGTCCACCTGCACCGAGTGGTCCACGACGAGATCCACGGGAACGAGCGGCTCAATCATTTTCGCGTCTTTCCCCATGCGATCTACGGCGGAGCGCATCGCGGCAAGGTCAACGAGCAACGGCACACCAGTGAAGTCTTGGAGAACGATGCGAGCTACGACGAACGGAATTTCATAATCACCCGGTGCCGAAGCATTATAGGAAGCGAGATTGGCTACGTCCTTGTCTGATACTTTCAGACCGTCATTATTGCGCAGCAAGGATTCAAGCACGATACGGATCGAAACAGGAAGTCGAGAAATATTCGGAAATCCATTGTCGGCAAGGGCGGGGATGGAATAAAATTTCCCTTGGGAACCAGAACCAGTGGTGAATGTGCTGAGTGTATTCATGTATCAAGTTTTTGTTTCGAGCTTTGCTACGGGCGCGCAAGACTAGGGATATTTTAAATATTTGCAAGATGCTTGCGCGAAATTTTTTGCTATTGAAAACCATCACCAATTCGCGCAAGTTGCCCCACGCCTTTCACCAAATCAGTAATCCATTGCTCTCATCACCACTGATCCCTGCTCACGAACCACTTTCCACTTCTATCATGTTCCAATCTCTCGCCGACTCGCTCGATAAAACATTCCGCAACCTCCGCGGCGTAGGCCGCATCTCCGAATCCAACATCACCGATGCCCTCCGCGAAATCCGCATCGCCCTCCTTGAGGCCGACGTCGAATTCACCGTCGCCAAAGATTTCATCGCCCGCATCAAAGAAAAATCTGTCGGCGTCGATGTCCTAAAATCCATCAAACCCGGCGAACAAATCGTCAAAATCTTCCACGACGAACTCGCCCTCCTCCTCGGCGGCGATGCCACCCCGCTCGACCTCAATCCGCCCGCCCGCATCCTCCTCTGCGGCCTCAACGGTGCCGGAAAAACCACCACCGCCGCCAAACTCGCCTACCGCCTGAAAAAAGAAGGCCGCCGCCCCGCCCTCGTCGCCATCGACCTCTACCGCCCCGCCGCCATCGAGCAACTCGCCACCCTCGCCAAACAAGCCGACGTCCCCTGCTACACCCCCACAAGCGGCGAGACCGACCTCGTAAAAGTCGCCAAAGACGCCTTGCGTTGGGCAGAAAATGAAAACCCCAGCGTCCTCATCTTCGACACCGCAGGCCGCCAAGAACTCGATGAAAAACTCATCCTCGAACTCAAAAAGCTCCACGACTTCCTCAATCCTCGCGAGACCTTACTCGTCGCCGATGCCGCCGCTGGTCAACAGGCCGTCTCCGTAGCCACCCACTTCAACGACGCCGTGGGGCTCACTGGCATCATCCTCACCAAGCTCGACGGCGATGCCCGCGGTGGTGCCGCCCTCTCCATGCGTGCCGTCACCGGCAAACCCATCAAATACATTGGCGAAGGCGAAAAAATCGACCAACTCGGCGAATTCCACCCCACCCGCATGGCTGACCGTATCCTCGGCATGGGCGACATCGTCGGCATGGTCGAGCAAGTCGCCGACAAGATCAACGAAGCCGACGCCATGCGCTCCGCCCAACGCATGGCCGAAGGAAAATTCGACTTCACCGACTTCCTCGATCAAATGAAAATGATCCAAAACCTCGGCCCTCTCGAAGGGCTGCTTGGGCTGCTCCCCGGCTTTGGAAAAATCAAAAAACAACTCCCCACCGATGCCTTCAACAACAAAAAAATGAAGCGCACCGAGGCCATCGTCCTCAGCATGACGAAGGACGAACGCCGCCGCCCCGAGATCATCCGCGGCACCCGCCGCGCCCGCATCGCCAAAGGCTCTGGCACTAGCCTGCAAGAAGTCAACGCCCTGCTCAAACAATTCGGCCAAATGCGCGAAATGATGTCCTCCCCCCACAAAATGAAAAACATGATGAAACAAATGTCCGGCGGAGCCAAAGACATGGGCGACCTCGGCAACCTCATGCGCGGCTTCGGAAAAAAATAACGCGACATGTCGCCGCACTCCAAGGACAGATAGCACCTTTGCGTTCCTTTGCGTCCTTTGCGGTTGTCCTCTTTCCCATTGCTTTAGGTTTTGGCATGGCACTTGGAAAGTGCCGCCACGATGTGGAGATCATCCCAAGCTAGGTCATCGTCCCTATCACCAACCCTGGGCTTTGATCACAAAAATTCTTCTTCAAGCCCAACGCGGGTTGCGTGTCTGGACTTGTTGTGCTGGTTCAATCTCGAGTTACGGATTGATTTGGCGTAACGACAAGATCACCGATATTTCCGCTTTTACTCTTGTCGATTCTGAATGTCTTGGAATTGAAATTTTCGCCGCTAACCTTCACTTGCCTGGTCCAATATGATCCACCCGGCCAATGAAAATCGAAACTTAGGTTGATGTAATATAACAAGTGGACATTGTATCGCGGCCAGAGATTAAAAGAACCGTCATTGCCTGTCGTCGTTTGAGCGCCTGCTACCAACAATCGATTGAACCCATCTCGACAGTGTGCGTTTTCGTTCACAAGCTCAATCTGCGCTCCCTGAACGGGATTGTTTTTCGCATCAATTACGCGGCCTTGAAGTGCGGGAGAACGCTCGGTCGGATGAGGCACGGGGATGATGACACAGGCACTCTGGAAAACGGCTAAAAAAGCACAACTTAGCAATAGGCGAATTTTCATTTCTTGAAGAAAGATGAGGTCTGGCACTGGCGAGATCAAGCTCCGATTCAACGAGAAACGTTAACGCTGGTTGCCACTCACGGCTTGTTGTGCATGGGTTATATTCTTCGCAGGCCGTAGCCAGGATCCCTGTGATGATGTCGGATCACCATTACCCGGTTGTGAAGAAGGCGTTCTTCAAATAGGATATGATAGGGAAAGCGTTTGAGGTTGCTTCGTCTTCTCCCACTTGGGTCATAATGGTGTCTCTCTGGAAACCGCTCAATGGAATCAATCGCATCGTCGATCTCCTTCCAGAACATGTCACGCAACTCATCCGAAACTTCTGCATACAAAGCGGCAATGTCGCGAGCATCCTTCGCAGCTCGCGGATGGATCAAAAGTGGCTTCATGCTACCACTCATCTCCCGCAAAGCCTTCTAAATTCCTCCTTAGACACGCCAACCACTGCTCCAGAATCCATCTCTGCGGATCGTTGATCAACCTCTTCATCGTCAACCCAGTAATGGGTGTCATCTAGGCTACCAAGCAGCAGAACGGCTAATTCAGCTCTCTCTGGCTTGGAGAGGCTGACGACAGATTCTCGAATTTGGGTGAATGTGCTCATAGGTGTAAGGCTACCTTGATCTGGTGAGAAATCCAGTCTGATTTTTTGGCCCAGCGAATCGCCCATCCACGGCAAGGAGTAAAGCCAGATATCGAGCAAGAGCGTTACCCACCGTTGGGGTTGATCGATGGCGGCGGGGGGATCATCCCAGGGTAGGTCATCGTTCCGATCACCAACCCTGGGCTTTGATACACAATCCCGTTGGGCCCGTTGGGATTGAATACCGACGAACACATCCCCTTCCCAACAGTCTGCGAGCACGTGAAGCCCGCTTAGATTTTGATTGACATAAGCCGCCGCAGCCCATCGCCTTTATCCTGTATCAGCTTCTCGAAAATTGTGGCAAGACCATCGGCCACGGAGTTCCATGCATCGGCAGGTTTAGGCCACTTATTGATGGCTCTCCCTTTCTCGGGTAGAGCGTTCAGATCCTTCAGTGCGGTTTTTTCCCATCGGCAGGTCTCTAGAACCACTGGCACTACCACGGTCTTTCCAGCCTTGTATAGCTCCAGTGCTTTCGGGATTTCGTGTGTGGTGATGTAGTCCGTGGCGAGGGCAGCGGCACTCAGTAAAACGATGATCACATCTGCCTCAGCGAGTTCTTTTTTAATCGTGAGATCCCACTCGCCGCCCGGATCGATCATCCGGTCGTGCCAATGCCCGTCGAGGAGTCCCTCGCCTTTCAGGACTTTCAGCTCGGACTCCAAGCGCTTGCGTTGGTTGATGTTGCTCTTGGAGTAGCTGATGAAAACCGTGGGCTTCCACACATCGTCACGGCGGCCAGGCCAGGTGGAAAATGCGTTGTTTGCCGTCACGGGATCGACCATTTTGGTGCCAGCCTGAGTCGAAATTCCGGTTTGCTTTTGCTGCCGCTCATCACTTTCCAAGGTTGCCACGGATACCCACTGCCCTTCCACCTCGGTTTCTTCCCGCGGGTTCAGGCCGGGGATGTCGTCGTGAATGTCGCGCATCTCCGCTTGGCAGAGGCCGGCGAGTTGCTGCCGGGCTTTGACCGGGCCGGTTACGGTGATGGTCACTTGGCGGTCTTGCGATTCCGTGCGGATCAGGGCGCGGGCTTGCTCGCGAGTGAGGATGGCGCCGCTGGCCCATTGCATTCTCTTGCTTCCGGCAAGTTCTATAAACTCATGTAAGCGGACGATTGCCCGGGCGACCAGCCCCTCGGGCAGGGCGGTGTAAATGAAGCGCAGCCTCGTGGCATTCTCTGCCTCACGGAAGCTGGCGGCTGCGGCGGGCTGGTTGTCCGGCAGGGCTTGCGGCACGATCCATGGCCCATCACTTGATTTCGGCGTGTAGGCAATCTCGAAGCGCTCCATGAGATGCACCAGATACTTGCGCATCTTGGGGTCTTTTTCGCGGGATAGCACGGCATCCACATCGGCCTGTTTGAGCGTGCCGTTTTGCTTCTCCGCCCGCCGCACCAAACCATAGACATTCTTCGTCAGCCAGTCCGGCATCAGTACGGTAGCTTCCCTGAGCCGGGGATCCGTACGGTAATTCAGTGCCGTGCCCAAGCGATGGAGGATTTCGGAAAGAGAGTCCTGTTTGCCCACGTCCGTGACTCCGTGTTTCGCACAGAGCGCGCGATACTCGTTATAGGGCAGGTGGGGTCGCCGCCTTTTCCCTTTGGTTGGGGTGAGCGCGCGGCGCACCTCATTCCATGATTCTTGAATCGGCTCCCGCACCCACTTGCTGCGGCTTACTTCCCGGCAGAGCGCAGCTTTAAGCTTCTCGATACCCTTTCTCGTTTTGTAGTCCGTCTCCACGAAGCCCCGGATGAAAGGATAGGTTTCCTGCAATGACCCACGATCCACCTTCGGGCGGCAGCCAGGCTCATCCCACTTGTTCAGCACCACCAGCACTGGCGGTCCTTGCCCGTTCTCATCCGTGCCGAAGGCCTTGATCAGACGCAGCCAGTATTCCGCGTCCTCACGCTCGCTGTTCTCCCGCCCGGTGAGTACCACCACATACACACAGCAGGAGCTGAAGAAAAACTGGTGCAGAGAGTGAGTGATCACCTGCCCGGCGAAGTCCCAGATATGTGCCGTCACCGGCCCTCCCTTGCAATCGTTCATTTCCCAATCGCACAGGGCGATGCCCGGGGTGCTGGCTTCACCCTCATGAAAAGGGAGACCACGTAGCGCATTCACGGTGCTGGTCTTTCCCGCGCCGCCACGCCCTACTAGGATGAGCTTCACCTCATTGAGTGGACGGGTTATCTCTCTGCGCCAGCCGAAGTAGAAATCCAGAATGGAGAATGCAGAGGCATATCCTTCTTTCGCGTGAAGCGGATCGGCACCGAGTATGCTGGGAGATAGCTTGAGCGATGGATTCCCATGAAGATAGAGCCCGCCCAGTTTGGGTAGTAATTCCAGTTGGCTTGGTAACTCTTTAAGGTGGTTGCTTTGAAGCCAAAGTTCCGTAAGCGCGGTGAGTTGGCCGATTTCCAGCGGCAGGGCGCTCAGTTGGTTGTTGGAGAGGTAAAGCCGCCTAAGCGCGGTGAGTTTGCCGATTTCCGGCGGCAGGGCGCCCAGCTGGTTATTCGCGAGGTGAAGCAGCGTCAGCGCGGTGAGTTTGCCGATTTCCGGCGGCAGGGCGCTCAGTTGGTTGTTGAAAAGGCTAAGCTCCGTCAGCGCGGTGAGCTGGCCGATTTCCGGCGGCAGGGCGCTCAGTTGGTTGAAGTGGAGGTAAAGCTCCGTCAGCGCGGTGAGCTTGCCGATTTCCGGCGGCAGGGCGCTCAGTTGGTTGGAGGAGAGGCGAAGCTCCGTCAGCGCGGTGAGCTGGCCGATTTCCGGCGGCAGGGCGCTCAGTTGGTTGTTGTCGAGGTCAAGCCTCGTCAGCGCGGTGAGTAGGCCGATTTCCGGCGGCAGGGCGCTGAGTTGGTTCCCCCAGAGTTTAAGCTTAGTAAGTGCGGAGAGCTGGCCGATTTCCGGCGGCAGGGCACTCAATTGGCTGTTGTGGAGGTTTAGTGACCTCAGCGCGGTGAGTTGGCCGATTTCCGGCGGCAGGGCGCTTAGACCTAGCCCGCTCAGACGGAGCTCCGTGCCGTCCCCCCCCTTCCTCCGGCATTCCTCGATGTGGCGGAGGGCTTCGTCGTAGGCTTTTTGCTCCTCGGCTGTCATGGTTGCGGTGGTGGTGTTGTAGAGGCTAGGCGACTTGCGTGGCAAGCTGCTGCCTTCACAGTGGTCTCTCCACGGTCATGGTGGCGCTGCCGGCCTCGTTGCCGGTGGCTAGGATGACGAAGACTTTGTAGGATGCCTGGGTGCCGGGCTGCGTGAGGCCGAAGCCGGTGAGGAACTCCCGCGCAGCGGTGGGGCTGTGGGTGGCAAGGGTGACGGCATCGTCCTCGTCGTATTCCTCGCCGGGGTTGCCGCGCAGTTCGTAACGCGCCAGCGTGGCTTCTGGGGAGGCATCGTAAACGATCTTCGCCTGATCCGGTGCTTGGAAGACGGCACTGGCATTGACCGGAGCCGGGGTGTGGCCGGGTGGCGGGGTGACGGCGGGCAAGGTGTCCACCAGGGCGGGAAACTGGGCGCAGCGGGCGGGCACAATCTTGCGATAGGCAACCATCACCGCCTTGGCGTTGGCCATGATGCCGTCCCGCTGGCTGCGGGCGAGCACGGCGTCTTGGTTCGCATTCGCCTCGGCGACGTAGGCGGCTTGCAGCTCGGAAATTTCAGTAGCAAACACTGCCACATTCGTGCCATCGGAGAGGGCGAGCGGCAAGATGACGCCAGCGGGGGCGGGGGCGACGTTGATTTTTTCCCACAGGGAAAGGGCATCGCGCATGGGGGTGAGGAAGGTCTCCGCACCATCGGAGGCACTGGGGGCGTAGGGGCGGGCGTTGATGAAGGCGGTGGCAGACCAATAGCCATCGAGCATGGCATTGAATTCATTAAAATGGGCGAGCATCTTCGCCTTCTGGAGGCGGATGGAGCCGCGGGCGATTTCCTTATCATTGAGGTAGCCGATGACGTTCTGGAACTGAGCCAAGAGGCTATCGCGCAAGTCGGAGAAGCCTGAGAACGTCACGCCCGTGCCATCCGGCGCAGGCACGGTGAGTTCCGGTGTGATCGCGGCATTCACCTGCGCCCAATGGGCAAGAAATTCGTTCATGGTGGGGATGTAGGATGCGTTGTTCGAGATAGCCATAGTGCTGTGTTTTGGTTGGTTGGGAGGAAAATACAGGGATTACTGTCACTAAGTCAAGTATTTGTTTCTAAAATTTGTGATTTTTATTCGTCCATTGTTCTATTCTGTAAAAAAAACATAATCTGCTGGCAAGCAGAGATCATATTTTTGCAATCTATTTACAGATTTTGGCAATCCGTTTTCATCTTTTGTGAATCATAGATCATCGGCTTACATACCAATGATTCCGAATTACCACAAGAGACTCCAATGACAATGCAATTTACGACAAGGCTGACAAAAAATGAAATCATATTAGCTGAAGTAAGAGTTTGTTTCCCAAAATGCAAAAATTGAATGACGCATATTAAGAGCAGGGCAATGAAATGGGGAAAAGAATTTCTTAGCATTGAAAGCCGAAAGATGACCGGGAATCAATGAGATGAGAAATCAGGGCTGATTCCCTAAAACGGCCTCGGCATCGGCGAGTTCTTGGTAGCGGCGACCGTAGCCGAGGGTGCGGATGAGTCGGGCGGCCTCGGCGAGGGCGGCGGGGTCGTGGAAGAGGCGGGCGCGGTGGAGGTGGATGTCGGCGAGGAAGAGCGGCATGGGGCCGCGCTCGGCGATCTGTTGGGCTTCGGCCAGGTGCTTGCGGGTGAGGTCGTGCTCGCCGCGGACGAAGTGGTAGAGCGCGGCGGTGAGGCGGGCTGGTGGAAGGAAGACCATGATTCCCGACGCGCGGAGGCCGTTGAGGGCGGCGGGGATGTGCGGCAGGTCGAGCGGGGGGGTTGTAGGATAGGCTTCCAGCCTGTCAGAATGATGCGTGTCTCCCGTGCCGATGCCGACAGGCAGGATGCCTGTGCCACTTTGCAGGATGGCCCGGAGCAGCCCGGCGCGGGCGAGGGTCAGGTGATCGAGGGCGATGGTGAGGAGGGACAACCCTCCATCGGTCACCCACTTCAACGTCGTCGTCGCCCGGTGCTCGACCTCGGCCAGGCCCTCGGAGAGGGGAGATTCCGCCGGGGAGAGGGGCGGATGCTGCAGCTTGCGCCACGCGGCCTCTTCGGCGGCGGCCAGCAGCCAGTCGCAGTAGCGGAAGCCTTGCAGCGAATAGAGCAGGGGGAACTCCGGCTGATCTTCCTGCTGCATCGCTTCGGCCTCGGCGAAGAGGGCGTCGGCTTCCACCCGCTGGCCGGACTGGTGCAAGGCATCCGCCGCCGTGGTGAGATTGATTATACGCTCGTCCGCATCGCCGCTCTGGTCGGCGTGGGTGATGGACTGGCGGGCGTCGCTCACGGCGTCCGGCAAGCGGCCCAGCGTCAGCTCCAACTCGCTCAGGTTGTTGGCATAGATCGCGGCGTTCTTCCAGTCCATCTGCTGAACGGCCATCTCCAAGCCTGCCCGCATCGGTTGCAGCGCTTCGGTCAAGCGGCCGAGGGCACGGAGGCGGAAGGCGGCGGCGTTCAGCAGCCAGGCCTGATCGGCGGGGCTGAGGTTCGGCGAGAGCTGGCTCCACGGCCCCGCTGCGGAGCGATCAAAGAAGGCCGCCACCGCCGCGAGGTCGGCCCCGATCGCTCCGAGTTTTTTCGTGCTGTAAGCCTCAGAGCCGCGGAGGATGCGGTCGAAGTAAACCTTGTCGCAGGCCTCCTGATGGCGTCCGCCGAGGCAGCCGTGGGTGACGGCTTCGTAGAGCGGGGCCAGACCGTCGATGCCGTCCGGGCGGTGGGGGGTGTTTTCGCAGAGGTGATCGAAGAGCCGCGAGTGGGCCTCTCGGAAGGCCTCCGGCTGGTCGCGCTGCAACTGGGCGGCGAAATACTCGCGGATCAGCGGGTGGGCATCGATGGCATGGGTCTTGCGATCACAGAAAACGAGGTGGTGGTCGGCAAGGTGAGTCAGCGTGTCCTGCCAGTCCGCATGGGAAATGGCTGCGGCAGCATCGCTGATGCCGGGAATGCCGCCGTCCTTCCGCAAAGCGGTCATGCAGCCTGCATCGGCAGCCCGGTCAAACAGGCCCATCATGCGCAGCACGGCCAACTGCCGATGCCCGCGTGGGCCTTCCGCCTGAAACCATTCTTCATACGCAGCCATTACGTTGTAGGTATGGCCTTCCAATTGTCCGTCGAACACCCGCTGGAAATCGACACAATCGCGCTGCAGAATGTCGCCTCCATGAACGGAGCGAAGATACCCGCCCAGCATTTGCAGCGTCATCGCGTGCCCTGCCATCTGCTTGGTCGTCGCCACCAATTCTTGATCGTCATCCTCGATGTCCTTGGCTCCGGCAAACCGCGCACCCGCCAAGTGCAAAAGCTCGGCACCGTGCCGGACGCTCAGATGATTCAGGGCCACTTCGTGAACGGAGGTGTTGTGGAATGACCGTAAATCCAAGATGGGAAGCCGGGTCGTAATGACACACAGAACATGTTCCTGTGCCTGGGCCAGCAGTGTCAGAAGTGTGAGGATGCCATTGTCCTTAAGCCGTCCCTCATCTTGACCCTTCTTCCGGGGATGCTGCAAGGGCTCCAGACCGTCCAGCACCAGAAGCGTGCGTTGTTTCAACATCGCCGCTGCCAAGACACCGGCCTTTTCATGCGCCTGCTTGGCGCTGTCGGCGGTTTCCTGCTCACCGAAATGCACTAGGGCGGCACGCAGGAACGCGTCGCTGCTGGCATTGCGCTGATCCGTCGTTCCCTGGCTGTAGAAGGTCCAGTCGAAAAACGCATCGACACCATCCCAATGGCGTCCGTTGTGATCGGCCAGCCAATCGGTAACCAGCGATGTCTTGCCGCTGCCGCCCCACGCCACAAAGCTCAGGACTCGCAACTCTCCGCCACGCCAGCTTCGGGTGAGCAGTCCCTTTTCCTGCGAGCGACCCACCAGCTTCTTGTAACGTGCCGCTCCGTCGCTGGCCAGCAGCTTGGAAGAGGCGATACGCTTTGGAATTGCTGACGAGGGTGCTGTCCCTGTTTTTGAAATTGGTAGTTGAACGCGGAAAAAAAGAAACTCGTTTAGAAGAGCGAGAATCTGATCGAGCTTCCCATACTGGGATCGCACCTCAGCCTGCGTTTGCAATGAAACGTCGTGGGTCCGTTGCACGGTGTTGTGCGTCTCAGCTAGCAGCTTCTGTAGAGTGCCGAACCCGCTACCGACATCATTTCGAAACTCCAGCACTAAAGCCAGCAATTGTCCGCTACGGTCGTGCAGCATGGTGTGTGATTCGGCGAGCCGTTGCACCTGATCACGGACTTCCATCAGAACCTGAAGCTGCTCGCCCAGTGGTTCCTGCAAGGCTTCGGTCAGTTCTGTGCTGCCGATGGAAACCGTTTTCAGTCGGTCATCAATCGATGCCAGCCAGTCTGCCGAGAGGATGGCCTGCACTCTTTGATCGCTCTTGAAGTGATCCTGTAGGAACAAGCACCACGCGGCGTAGAAGGAAATCCGCACCTGTGGCGATTCCTGCGCCACCGGCCATCCCTTGCGAACCCAGTCCTCAAAGAACGTTGGCCGTTTGCCTCGCATACACTGACAGTCCGTCCACTCTAGGAGCTCATCGGCAAACTGTTTTTCCAGTTCCGGATTGTGGAGCGAACGCATCGGGTCGTTCAGGTTGGCGGCTCCTTTGATCCAGCGCAGGTTGAACTCGCCAAGGATCTTTTCCGACGAGATCGCCTCCGTGAATCCTTCAAACCACTCCTTTTCCCCGGTGTGCCACCATTCAAGCATCGGCTTCCATTTGCCGCTGTCGTCGAAGCGATTTCGAATCGCTTCGACAAGTGTCTTCGGTTGGGCGACCTGTAGGTCCATGGATTGAGCCATCAACTCAAGGGCCTGGCGTAGCGATGTTCGACAAACTCGCTCGACGTCATGATTTGGCGGTAGTCCCGGTTGACCGCTTGCGAGGCGTTTGAAGATGCTCTCCGCCGCAGCCCGAGGGGACGGGTCAACATGCCGGGCCAGCAGATTCCCAAGAATCCCAATAAAAAATGCCGTGCCAAATAGTGGTTCAGTCATGGTAGAGTAAGTGGAGAGAATGGATTGAGAAG
Organism: Akkermansia muciniphila; assembly: GCA_945862285.1. Classification (GTDB taxonomy): domain Bacteria; phylum Verrucomicrobiota; class Verrucomicrobiia; order Verrucomicrobiales; family Akkermansiaceae; genus UBA956. The sequence continues at coordinate 16,310 of CAMAYN010000041.1, forward strand.
ATTCCTGATATTGCTAGGATTGTTTTCCAAAGCGGCCTCGGTGGCGGTCTGGGATGCGACGTAGGTGAGCCATTTTCCATGGCGAATCTGGCGGAAGATGCTCCGGCAATCGCGGGCGGCGAGCGATGAAGCAGCAGGAGAATAGGTTGCTGGTGATGCCAGAATGTTCATCTGGCATGAGTTGTAACCTGTGGGGCGGCAGGTTGCCAGATGATTTTTGAAAGTGTTTTAAGAATCGGCAAGATTTAGCTCCGATTCAACGAGAGACGTTAACGCTGGTTGCCACTCACGGCTTGTTCTGCGGTTGTATGTGGATCAATCGAGGTATTCTGAAACGATCCGCCAGCTTCCATCGATCTTTCGCAAATGAAGGAATATAAAATCTCCTTTGGGTGGAGACACCTTAAGAAGCACATCGCCCTTCTTTACCTGAAATTGGAATTTCACATCGGGTGTGCCGACCGGGTCAGGAGAAACCTCGACCTTACCCTCCTCGACCTTGATCACTTCATACTTCAAAGTCTCCAGCAATGCGTTAACTTGCTTGGCAGGGCTGGCAGGCTGACCCGCTGCTGCCGTCTCCATGGCTGCGATGAGCTTGTCACGCTCGACCTCTGCACCCTTTGCACGTCCCCCAACTCCTACTAGTCCGTATTCTTCCTTCAAGTATTCATGCCCAGGCATCAGTGTGACTTTTGGCGCGTAGGTCGCAGCGAGTTCCTTGTGGTTGCCTTTCAGGCTTCCGTTAACGTGCGTCTTTGCAGATTCTATCGCTCCTTCATCGGCGCTACATAGCGGCGAGAGAAGAATGAGTATGGCTGGTATTAGTGTTTTCATATTTTTGTGGTTTGTCTCTTTGCAGAACAGTTTTTATTCGTATGCCATCGTAGGAGTTATATCAGATAGGCACAACTGGTAGAGTTGTTCGGATTTCTGTTGGATTTACAAGCTATTTTCTTAGATGTTTTACGAATTGTCGATCTATCAAGGGGTTTTGCTGAGGCGGGATTGCTTGGTCGTGGCGGCTGATATAACGATGCTGGAACAGGTTCGGTTCAATTGCGCCTTTTCCAGCCTGACATTCTGTGAGGCGCAAAAACCCGCCGCCTTTTCAGTTTACAAGGCTGCCGTTGCAGATGCCCTGCGCGCTACCACCCCACCTCGCCGCGCCTTACTCGTCCTCGGCTGTCATTTCGAGGAGCATTTCGGCGAGGGCGCGGTCGCGCTCCACGATGACGGCGGCTTTTTCGGTGAGGGTAAAGTAAAGTGTTAGATCAGTGCCTAGGTCGTAGGTTGGATCAGTGTCCTCGCTTTGGGCCTCGGCTTCCTGCGGGGGCTGGGCGGCGGCGGGTTGCTGCTCTGGCTCGATGCCGAGTTCCTCGCAAAGGCGGTTCTGATAGCGGCGTCTGAGGTATTCGCGGCGTTCGAGCTGGCGCTGGTGGCGGTATTTCCATTCCTCGCGCTCGCGCTCGGCATTGAAGGTTTCTTCTTCTTCGTCGTCATCGTCGTCCTCGATTTCGTCGAGGTCGCGCTCGTATTCGGCGAGGACATCCACATGGATGTCGAGGTGCCAGGGGTAGCGGCAAGAGGCGATAAGCTGGCGCAGGGTGTGGGCGACGGCGGGGAGGTGGTCGAGATCGCACTGGCGGCGGATGTTGACAAAAAGATGGCCACAGCGGTGGGTGCTACCGATGCGCTCCCTCACTGCACCCCAGCCTTTGCCGAGGATGCGGGTGAGGCGGCGGTTGAGCTGACGGATGAACCAGTTGCACTCGGAGACGAGCATATCGTGGTCATCGCCGTAGTCGCGCGGGATGCCACCAAAGTCGGCGTGAGCGTCGTAGTCCTTTTTGCGCTTGCCTTCCACGATGAGGCGCAGCGGGGGCAGTGGGCGAGGTGGATCGCAGCAGAATTCTTCCTCCCACGGGGCACAGAGGGCGTTGAGGGTGGCGAGATCGGGCGGGACGATGGCATCGGATTTTACGATGATCTCATGGAGGCGTGGCAGCTCGGTGAGGGGGGCGAGATCCGGCGGGAATTCGTTGCGCAGGGTGATGCGACAGAGCTTGCGCAGGGTGATGAGAGGAGAGAGGTCGGAGTATTGCAATCCGCTGAGGTAGAGGTGAGTGAGTTCGACGTTGGCGGCCAGCGGGCTGAGGTCGGGGAGGAAGCCGTAGATTTCCAGATTGAGCAGGTGGGGGAAACGCTCGATGCCGTCGAGCAGGTCGGCGTTTTCCAGAGAGAGGCGGCGGAGTTCCGGCATGGCGGGCAGATCGGCGACGCTGCGGAGGGGAACCTTAAATCCGCAGCCGTGGTGGATCTCAGCGGCACGCACGGCGGGCAGGGCGGGGATGTCAGTGACGGCCAGCACGTTTCCGTAAAACTTGAACTCGTTGAGGCGACTGAGGTTTTCCAGCCCGCCGAGGCGGGGCCATGGGGTATGGATACGCATGGTGAGTTTTTCGAGGTGGGCGAGAGCAGCGATGGGGCGGAGATCGCGGGCGACTTCATCGGAGATGTAGAGGGAGGTGATCTCTGGGCGCAGCGCGAGGGCAGACCAATCGGTGATTTCACTTTGGTAAAGGTTGAGGGCGGTGAGGTTCCTACAGAAGCGCAGGAAGGAAAGGTCGCGCAGGTAACGGTCATCGCGGATGCTGGTGGAGAAGCTGGTGATCATGTCGAGCACCTCGGCGGCATGTTCGAGTCGGTCGCGGGTGAGAACGGGCTTGTAGCGCGGATCGAGCTGGCGGTTTTTCTCGGTCAGGCGGATTTGTTCATAGTTGAAGGGGACTGTAACGCCGTGCTTGCGGTTCCAGTAGGGCATACACCGCTCGACAAGCAGTTCGATGCCAAAGAGTTCCTCCACCGTTCGAGACTTGTCGGAGGCCCAAGTCAGAAAATCGTCAGTTTCCGTAGCCATGAAGAAAATTTATGTAGCGCAGGGGAGATTGTCAACAACGGGCGGCGCTTGCCCCCGGCATCGAACGCGGCGTGATCTTTGATTTCATCGACCATCCATCTCTTGTGGGGCTCGCATCTGAGGAAATGACTGATTTTTTGACCAAGGATCATACCCCGTTTTTGAGAGAGGCTCGTCAATAGGGAAAATAAACCTTTGTGTCCTTAGTGGTTTTTCTTTCTTCTGAGTGCTTTGGCATGAAATTACGAAAAACATTCGCGAAATTTCGTTCTTTTCTTGCCTTGTCGTGAAGCTGGATAATGATGACGGCACAAGGCATGGAAGCGATTCGCGCAGAAAAAGTTGTCAAATCTTACGGATCTACCCGCGCTCTCTGCGAATCCCTATTTCTGGAGGAGTTTGTATTGTGAAAGCCTTCCTACTCTCCTCTGCGAGCGAGTGAAATCCCACCTTGACTTCCTATCTGATCCTCCTTACTCTCATGCATCATGAAAAGCTATCCGACGCTCAGGAAAACCACAGTTCGTCCACTCATCACGGCAGAGCAGATGGCACGTATCTTGTCGGCTCGGCGCTCGCTTTCCTCCGCGCAAGCATACCGCGAGATGGAGACTCATCTGGGTCGCCCACTCTCGCCCGGCAGAAGGATGACCTACGTCAATGGGCAGGCAGTCTGGGTCTGCTATTGAACGACTCGGATCTTCCATCCAAGCTCGTCCGAGGTGGTCAGGAACACGACCTTTTCCACGACGTTCTCACCGACCGCTACTTCAAAGTCACCCGCCACGGTGTCTTCGGCTTCAGTCCTGGCATCGAGCTGGCACTAGTCTCCTCCTCACAAGAAGCCCGTCGATTCCATCTCTGGGAAGCCTCTCCCTTGGAATACCTCGAACGCCTCCACCTCCAAAATATGCTCGTCCCCGGCTTAAACTCCCTCGAAGGCATCATCGACCAACTCGATGGCGACATGTCCATCGTCACCTCCCAGCCCCGCTTCGACATCGTCCCCGTCACTACCCAAGAAATCGACGACTGGTTCTCAACCCTCGGCTTTGAAAAAATCACCGCTGCCGCTTACTATCGCCCAGAAGACAACCTCGGCATCTTCGACGCACACGACAAAAACCTCGTCCGAGCAGGAGATCTTCTCATTCCGTTCGATGTCATCCCCTGCCACCCCGCTGGCGGCTTTCTGGAATTCATCGAAGAAACCCTCATTGCAGGACATTCTCTCCGCGCCGTGAGAACCGTCACCACTCATCCCTGAAACCACATCTAAGCAGTGTCGCCGCGCCTGCTTCGCTGTGCTCACCCCCGGCATCGAACGCGGCGTGATCTTTGATTTCATCGACCATCCATCTCTTGCGGGGCTCGCATCTGAGGAAATGACTGATTTTATCACCATGGAAAATATCCCCATTTTTGAGCAAGACACGCCAACATGGAACAAAACCTTTGTGTCCTTAGTGGTTTTTCTTTCTTCTGAGTGCTTCGGCATGAGATTCCGAAAAACATTCGCGAAATTTCGTTCTTTTCTTGCCTTGTCGTGAAGCTGGATAATGATGAGGGCACAAGGCATGGAAGCGATTCGCGCAGAAAAAGTAGTCAAATCGTATGGGACAACCCGCGCTCTGAATGGAGTGAGTTTAGAAATCGAGCCTGGGGAGTTGTTTTTTTTGTTAGGGGCATCCGGTTGTGGGAAATCGACCTTGCTGCGCTGCATCGCGGGCTTGGAAACACCCAATGAGGGCGGTATTTTTTTTGGAAATCGTGATGTGACGAAGATGCCACCGCATCAACGCGAGGCAGCGATGGTTTTTCAAAGTTACGCTCTGTGGCCGCATTTGAGTGTGATGAAAAATATTTCCTTTGGACTAGAAGAACGCAAGGTTCCCAAGGCGGAAATTGAACGACGGGTGGAGGAAGCATTAGCGATGGTCAAGCTCGAGGGCTATGGGCCAAGGGGGATCGATGCGATGTCGGGCGGGCAGCAACAACGCGTGGCTCTGGCTCGCGCTCTCGTGGTGCGACCGAAGTGTTTATTGCTCGATGAACCACTCTCGAACCTAGATGCGCAGTTGCGGATCGAGATGAGGCGTGAGATCCGCCGCATTGTGAAGGAATTCGGGCTGACAGCCGTGTATGTGACGCATGATCAAGAAGAAGCATTGGCGATGGCGGATCGCATGGCGATTTTAGCAGGAGGGGTGATCGAGCAAGTGGGGACGCCTGCCGATGTGTATCGCAATCCTCACACTTCGTATGTGGCGGCATTTATTGGCGAAACGAATTTGCTGGAAGCGCGAATCACCGCTCTCGATCCCGTTACTGTGGAGGTTGGAAATTTTTCTTTGCAAGGGCGAATCACGAAAGTGGGATGGCAGCCTGCTTTAGAACAAAAAGTGCTGCTATCGATTCGACCCGAGTCCTTACGCATCGAGGAAGGTGGCATAATTCCCGCGCAGGTGGTGGAGAAAGTGTATCTTGGTTCATGCATCCAATATTGGGTGGAAACGCCCTGCGGAAAAATCCAAGTCGTGGAGATGAACCCTCATCGCTTGTATGAGCCCGAAGATGCGTTGCGATTGTCCGTAGATGCGATGGATGTAGTGATTTTAGCACACTAACAATTTTTCAAAAAAGATGATGAAACGCGTTGCGATTATTTTTTCTCTGCTAGCCATCATTATCGCCCTGCCCGTGGTGATGCGTAGGGAAACGGCGACGGCTGATCCAAGCAAGGCGGATGATCGGTTAGTCATTATCACGCCGCATAATGAATCGATTCGCAATGAATACGGCGAGGCCTTTGCGAAGTGGTGGCGAGAAAAATCCGGGCGCACCGTGTATGTCGATTGGCGTACTCCGGGCGGCACGGCGGAGATTCGCAAGGTGTTAGACTCAGGATTCAAGGCGGCGGAAGAGCGCAAGGCAAAGGAGAAGGTTGATGGAATAGCGGAGGGCATAGGAATTGATGTTTTTTTCGGCGGCGGCGATTATGAATTTGTCGCTCAACACAAGGCGCAACGATTGGCGAAATTGGAGGTATTTGATCGACATCCGGAATGGTTCAGCGAGCAAGCATTGCCGCGATCTTTTTCGGGCGAAAACTATTACAATGACGAGAAAACTTGGGTGGCGGCCTGTTTATCGCAGTTTGGTATTTGTTATAATGAAGATGGAGTGAAGCGT
>CAMAYN010000042.1 GCA_945862285.1 Akkermansia muciniphila
GCAACGACGAGACCCTGGAGCGCATCTACCTCGGCCGCCGCTTCAAGAACGACACCGAGCGCCTCGAAAAACTCTTCGAACTCTACACCAAAATGACCACCCACGCCCCCGCGAAGAAGGGGATGCCCAAGAAAATCAAATAAATACAGGCGACGAGCACAACATCATGACAATTCTACCTTTTATTCACTCGCCCAAAAGACATTTCAGCATTACATTTTCCGGACCTGAATTATGAAAATCACTTTTCAAGACCTAGGAGCGCTGGCGTGTGGCGAGCTTCAGCTTAAACCATTTACCATTATCGCCGGAGCCAACAATTCGGGAAAAACTTATGTCTCCTACAGCATCTGGGGATTTCTGCATTTGTGGGGAGGCTTCGTTTCGTTTTCCTCGCTGCAGCATGATATGTTAAGCGGGCTATTACAAAAAGGCGAATGGGAGATTTCCTCCGAAAAGCTGGTGAAACATGCGCGACAGGCGTTGGTAAATGCCTGTGGAATCTATAGCAAGTCAATCCATCGAGTGCTTGCAGGCACGGAAAAGCACTTCGAGAAAACGAAGTTTACCGTGGAGGAGATGGATTTTGAATCATTCAAAGATAAGCCATTCGAGCGCACCGCAAGCCGCGCGAAAAAGTCCATCATCAGAGTCTCATACGAAGGAGGCGACGCATCTGTCAAAGTTTCTCTTCTTTCCGATGATGGCGGGAAGGAAGAAAATGTATCAAGCGACATCGTGGCTATGGCATTTTCCTTCGTGAACGAAGTGCTAAAGGAGCATATTTTCGCGAGTCAGCTTCCTGAGGTTTTCATCGCAAGCGCTGAGAGAACTGGTGCTACCATTTTCCAAAAAGAACTGGATCTACACCGAAACCGATTGTTGGACGAAATAGGGAATACTTCAGCAGGTAAGTCGCCAGATCTTTTCCAGCTAGCACATAAAATTTCCAAAGACTATGCATGGCCGGTGAAGTCCAACATCGACTTCATTCGCGGAATTGAAAGTTTCAGCAAAGAGACTTCAGTCTTGGCTGAACAATACTCCGACATTTTGAAAGATTTCCATGATATCATCGGTGGCGAATACAAGATGTTGAAAAACGAGGGCACTGTGTTTGTGCCTTCCAAAGGGAACCGCATCAAACTGACTATGGGAGAAAGCTCCAGCGCGGTGCGCTCGTTACTCAATATCGGTGCCTACCTCAGACACAAAGCAAAGCCTGGAGACCTGCTCATCATCGATGAACCTGAGCTAAATCTGCATCCAGCAAATCAGCGCAAGGTTGCTCGATTACTAGCAAGGTTGGTTAATGTTGGAGTGAAAATTTTCATCACGACTCACAGTGATTATCTGATCAAGGAGCTGAATACCCTTATCATGCTGTCAGGTGAGTCACCTCATTTAAAGAAAATAATGAAGGATGAAGGATACAAGCAAAGCGAGCTCTTAACGGCAGAGCAGATGAGTGTCTATCTCGCGAAGAGTGGCCCTTGCAAATACGGGGACATGAAAAAAACAAAGACCGACATGACTCTGGTGCCAGCAAAAGTGGATAACGAACAAGGGATATGGGTAGAGAGTTTCGATAACGAGATCGAGGACATGGATCGTATCCAGTCGGCCATTCTGTATGGGGCAAGTGAGGATGAATCGTAAAGCCAAGCAATATGACTTTTGAAGCATCGCTCAAAGAGCTTTCAAGCATCATCCGAATGGATTGCCTCGGAAAGACTGTGACGGGTCAACAACAGTTGATTTTGAAGGAGGAAGGTAAAGCTTCCCAAGGTCGGCTCGACAAGGTATTCATCGTGAATATCCTGGATCCTATGGTGGCAATTTTCCCCGAAAAAGCAGAGGGTGATTTGCTTCCATTTCTTCAGGAAGGTTTATGCCAGAAAGTGGCAGATGCGATTGTGTTTACCAAGTATGGCGGAAAGCCATATATTTTAATTTGCGAAATGAAGTGTGGAGACATAAAGGGAGCTCCCCGGCAATTACTCAATACGGGTTGTATTGCTAACCTAATTCGAGAAATGGCAGAAAAAACCTCAAAATTCAAAGTGGAGGAATGGTCGATACGTTATATTCTCATCACAAATCGAACTCTAAAAAAACATTACACGAGACGTGGAAACACGATCCGCGGTACGAAGCCGGATGACCCCAAGGAAATATCGGTTTCAAATGGCGCAAAGATTCAGTTGGGACAGCTTTGTGAATAGTTGTTGTAACAAGCAAACCTCATTTCATTGCGCGGAGGGCATCCTGCTGGCGCTGGAGGCGCATTTCCCGGCGACCATCGCCGACCTCTACGACCCGGAAAAAATGCCCGCCGACCTCCGCGCCGCCCACGAGCGCAACGACGAGACCCTGGAGCGCATCTACCTCGGCCGCCGCTTCAAGAACGACACCGAGCGCCTCGAAAAACTCTTCGAGCTCTACACCAAAATGACCGCCCACTCCCCCACATCGAAGAAGGCCACAAAGCGCACAACGGAAAAAACGACTGAAATTTCCCATCTGTAACGCAAAAATAGATTCACAAAACGCTACCAGAGTGTAAAATTTTGTGTAAAACGAGTCCGTCACCAACAACATGTCCGAATTTTCTCTTACCAATCCGCCGCTGATCTGCGTGGCTGCTCGGGTGCAGTTTATGCCCGTTGAGAGTATGGCGAGCTATATTCCTGCCTTGCAGGAAGCTTTTCGTCTCAAGGGTTATCCTCACTACCAAGAGCTACGCACGAAAACTTGGCGAATCGATCAAAAGAGCGAAGTGGGCAAAAATGTTTCTTACGAAGAGATTCCGCGCTGGAGTTTTGCTAACATTGACAAAACAGTCGCCATCAGGATGGATCGTGAGAGTGTAACGCTGTTTTTTGCCGATTATCACCATTTTGCCGTAGCTCGTCCCTTCTACCTGGAAATTTTGGAGATTATCGAAAAAGCGATTCCTGCCCTGAGCTTGGTGCAGCTTCAACTGCGCTACATCAACCACATACCAGTTAAGGAAGAGGAAGATCCTTCGGACTGGGTTATATCATCATTGCTGGGAGTACATGTAATCGGCGATCTGATACGCCAAGGCAGTGTCTCAGAGACAGGCTTTGTCACGACCGAGGGCGGTAGCTTGGTGGTGCGTTGTGCTTCTCTGGGCAAAGGTTTGACACTGCCGCCGGACTTGCTGCCCTTGGATATCAAACTCAAATGTGGGCTTAGGACTGATTACTCCTTCCTATTGCTAGATAACGTGCATACGCGCAAAGCTAAAACTTTGGCATTCAGCCCGGAATCTTGTCTGCAAGAATTATCAGATCTTCGACAATGCATCTCAATAGTCTTTCAAGAAATCGTAACCGAAAAAGCGAAACAATCATGGCAATAACAGCAAATCCAAGAAAATTTTCGAGTCGCCCCGTTCCTCAGTCTCTACATCGAGACGGAATTATCGAAGCATGTGCGACAGTAGCTAGTTTTGGCTTGCTCATGGGTTTCGCCCCTGGCCAACCGCTAGAGTTGCTTCAAGATAACGTGGCTAAGCCTGTTGTCATATTTCCTGCTGGTTCGGCACCTGCCGCAACTCTGCCCGTTTCAGAAATTATGCAAACGTTGCGTGACCAATGGGAGTTCAATATGACTGAGTTGGCTGAAATACTTGGTGTGCAGCGTCCTACGCTTTATAACTGGGTAAAAGGAAAAACATCACCAGATCAAAAACATTGGAAACATCTGCAAACACTGGCTGCCGCAGCCAAAGATTGGACTAAGGCCACCGATGGAGCGAACTGGGACTTCCTGCTGGATTACACTGGACCGGGCGCAGATGAAACAACGATTAGAGAGACGCTCCGGTCTGCAGATGTGAACGTCGATACGATCCGGGAGATGATTCAGGAGCACATGAAACAATATCAGGAAGCTTATGCTCGCTCACGGGAAATTTTGGGTGAACCCGCCCCCGTAAGAGGCGAGCCTATCCGTGAATCGACCCGCAAATTGAACAAGCGCTGGACGGAACATGCGCACAAACTGCACCGCCTGCGCAATGCTTCTCAGGGATGATAACTTTAAGAGAAAGACTGATTCAACGCGGTTGGCAGCAAGGCGTCATTCTGGAGACTAAGAGTCTGCAATGCGCTGAACTCGAAACGAAGGATGATGTCCTTGGCTACTTGGTTCTGACTCAAACATGCGACTGCGTTAATCCGTCCTTCGAAAAGGAGCCACACCTTGAGGTGCTTCCTTTGATACCGCGCAAAACAAAGAAAGGCCATCCCGATCCCGATTACGAAAACGGGAAAAACCCGCGTGAGATTCATTTTTGGATCACTGTTAACGGAAAACAACAATGTGCGATATCTCGCATTCGCGATATCAAGCTGATCGATCGGGCATGCATAGAAGACTTCCAGTTTTCGCAGACGATTAAAATCTCCCGTGGAGTCATTGATGATATTGTTGATTGGCGCGCAGCTCGATACAGCAGAACCGCTTTTCCGGAAGCGTTTGAGGCAGCTTTTGGAATGGTGAAAGAGCCATTCAAGAAAATCATTTCTGCGCATCACGCAGATATTGATTCTCTTCTGATATTCATCGATCCGTTCGACGAAATCAAAGAAGGTGATTGCTATGAAATACAACTTTTCTTGATGGTGAAGCCTAGGGTCATGAGTCAAAATAATGCCGTAGCAAACCTGAACCAAGCATCTCATGATATCGAAAAATTATTGATGACTTGTGACGCATTTGCTCCCGTTAAATGCTTCGTGAAAGGACTTGCTGAAATGTCATTGTGGGAGGCCAGAAATTACATGGATTTTAGCCGTTTTGACTATCTGTCTTTTGGTCAAGAAGAAGAGCCTACAGACGAAAAACCTCAAGACGAAGATTTTCATATATGACCAAACCCCTCTCCATCCCCTCCGTCGCCGTCACCTACGCCCGTGATGGCAGCTCCACCCGCGCCAACGAGCTTGGCATGCGGCCGATGCAGGAGCGTGCCTACCAGAGACGGGGAGAACAATATCTGCTAATCAAATCCCCACCGGCCTCGGGCAAGAGCCGGGCACTGATGTTCATCGCGCTGGACAAGCTCGAAAATCAGGGACTCAAGCAGGCGATCATCGTGGTGCCGGAGCGCTCGATCGGCGCGAGTTTTCATGACGAGCCGCTGAGCAAGTATGGATTTTTTGCCGATTGGAAAGTGGAGCCACGGTGGAATCTCTGCGATGCAGCGGGTTCTGACAATGGCGGCAAGGTGGATGCCGTGAGGAAATTTCTCGATAGCGGCGACAAGGCTCTGGTCTGCACGCATGCCACGTTCCGTTTCGCCATGGAAAAATTCGGCACGGAGGCTTTCGATGGACGGCTGATCGCAGTGGACGAGTTCCACCACATTTCCGCGAATCCCGACAACCGTCTCGGAGAGCACATCCGTCAGCTCATGGCGCGGGACAAGGTGCACGTTGTGGCGATGACCGGCTCCTATTTCCGGGGCGACGCGGAGGCGGTGCTGCACCCGGACGATGAATCGAAATTCGATACTGTCACCTACACCTACTACGAGCAGCTCAACGGCTACGAATACCTCAAGCAGCTCGATATCGGGTATTACTTTTACAGCGGCAGCTACATCGACGACATCATCAAGGTGCTCGATACAGGGATGAAGACCATCCTGCACATTCCCAATGTGAACTCCCGGGAGAGCACGAAGCGGGGGAAGGACACGGAGGTCAGCGAAATCCTCGGGATCCTGGGTGTCTGGAAAGGGAGGGATGCGGCCACGGGCTTCGATCTGGTGGAGACTGCCGATGGGCGTGTGCTCAAAATCGCCGATCTGGTGGATGACGGCCCCGACCGTCACGCCAAGGTGCTGGCCGCGCTGAAAGACCCGGCGCAGAAGCACAACCGTGACCATGTGGATATCATCATCGCGCTCGGGATGGCCAAGGAGGGCTTCGACTGGATCTGGTGCGAGCATGCGCTGACGGTGGGCTACCGCTCCAGCCTCACCGAGATCATCCAGATCATCGGCCGCGCCACCCGCGACGCGAAGGGCAAGACCCGCGCGCGTTTCACGAACCTCATCGCCGAGCCGGACGCGAGCGAACAGGCGGTGACGGAGGCGGTGAACGACACGCTCAAGGCCATCGCCGCCAGCCTACTCATGGAGCAGGTGCTGGCGCCGCGTTTCGAATTCAAGCCCAAGAACCCAAGCACCGGCCCGACCCCCGGCTTCGAATACGGCCCGGGCGGCTATGATCCGAAAAAGACGAACGTTGGCTACAATCCTGCGACGGGACAGGTGCAGCTTGAGATCAAGGGGCTGGCCGAGCCGAAAAGCAAGGAGGCGGAGCGCATCTGCCGGGAGGATCTGACCGAACTGGTGACGGCTTTCGTGCAGGACAAGCCTTCGCTGGAGAAAGGCCTGTTCGCCGCCGAGGAACTGGTGCCGGAGGAACTGACCCAGGTGCGCATGGGCAAGATCATCCAGGAAAAGTTCCCCAACCTTGACGATGAGGATCGTGAGGCCGTGCGCCAGCATGCCATCGCGGCGCTCAACCTCGTGCAGCAGGCGAAGAAGGTGCTCGACGAAGACAATGCCGGAAATGGCGGCGCGGGTGGCGAAGAACCGAAGAACACCGCACTCATCGACGGCATCAGGAAATTTGCCATGGACATGAGGGAGTTGGACATCGACCTGATCGACCGGATCAACCCCTTCGGCGAGGCCTACGCGATCCTTTCCAAGTCCATGAACGAGGAGCGTCTTAAGCAGTTGCAGGCGATCATCGCGGCCAAGCGGGCGACCTTTACGCTCGAAGAAGCGCGGGATCTGGCGAAGCGCGCCCTGGTGTTCAAGAAGGAGAAAGGCCGCGTGCCTTCCATCACGGCAATGGATCCGTGGGAAAAACGCATGGCGGAAGGCATCGCTTTCCTGCAACGTAAGGCAAGGGAGGAAAGGAATGGCTAAGGCGATCACGGACGAAGATTTGGACTTGCTGGATGAACTCGGGGTGGAAACCGAGCCCGTCAAAGCAAGCGCCCAATCGGCGCGCGAACAGCGCATCATCGCGGGTTTCGAGGAAATTGGACGCTTCGTGGAGGAGCATGGCCGGGAACCGCAGCATGGGGAAGACAGGGATATCTTCGAGCGCCTTTATGCGGTCAGGCTGGATCGCATCCGCGAATCACCGGAATGTCTTGCCGTGCTGCTTGGTCGGGATCCCCATGGATTGCTCGGGAAAGGGTCGCAAGACGCAGGACAGTCATACGCTTTAGGTGAAGACCCGGTCGAATATCGCACCGGCGCGGCGGCGCAGGCCGTGCTCAGTGACGAAGAACTACTTGCCGCCCTTGGTGCCGGGGAGGGCGAGGGAACCGACATCACGGAACTCAGGCACGTGCGACCGTCTGCGGAGAAGCGCGCGGCGGAGGAGATAGCCCAGCGCACCCCGTGTGAGGATTTTGAAAAATTCAGGCCGCTCTTCGTGCAGATCGAGAAGGAGATCCGGGCGGGTTTGGTCCAGACCCAACCCATCACCGCCGAGAACCGGGGCATCGGCGAAAAGGACTTTTTCATCCTCCATGGCATCACCCTTCTTGTGGCCGAGGTAGGAGAGCCACTCAAGACCACAGCTGGCGAAGTAGATCGCCGCCTGCGCCTTGTTTTCGCGAATGGCACCGAGAGCAATCTGCTGCTGAGATCTCTACAGCGCGCGTTTTATGATGACCCGTCCGCCCGCCGTGTCGTCCGTACTAAGGAGGCCGCTCAACTGACTTTCGGCGGTGAATGGGAGCCCGATGATGTCGAGGCGGGAACAATTTACGTGCTGCGAAGCAAATCGGATAATCCCTTCATCGCGGCGAACAGGGAGGTGATTCATAAGATCGGCGTGACTGGTGGCGACGTGAAAGCGCGAATCGCCAATGCCAGGAAGGATCCAACCTATTTGTTGGCAGATGTGGAAATTGTCGTGACCTACAAACTGGCGAACATCAACCGGACGAAACTCGAACAACTGCTGCACAAGTTTTTCGCAAACGCACGGCTGGATTTGGAGTTGAATGATCGTTTCGGGTTCGACGTTACTCCCCGGGAGTGGTTTCTAGTTCCGCTTCCCGTAATCCAAGAAGCGGTTCAAAAGCTCATGGATGGAACGATTGGCGACTTCTGCTACAGTACTGAGTCCGCCCAGCTTTTGAAGCTATAGTTCAGCGTGATCGTGCGCGATCCTGCGCCTGCGGGACTGACCGTCTTTGACGCGCCCTGAGAGGGGCATCAGAGATTGGCCGGTCATGAAAACCACCGGAACCGTTCCCAAAAGATCCATTTGTGCCCCAGCAGGGGCACTTGTAATCGTACACCATACCAGCGATTTGCGATTGTCGTGACATCTAGCAATCCCCCGCCGCCCCCTCCGGGGCTGAATGAGTTGGTTGCGTTTCCACCGGTGGTTTCGCCACCGGCTAATTTCCGCAATCCCTGCCGGGATCAAGAAATACAAGACGAAAATGAATCCTTACAGACATTAGGCTAAAGCCTGCATGATGAAGGTCGTAATGACCGGCATCGCCTGCTACCGAGTCAATGCCGATTGCCGAGTTTCGAGTGTCGAATCGGAAGAAGTTGGCCTATGCAACATTAGCAAACAAAAACGCCCGCAAGGGGTGGCTTGCGGGCGTGGGGGGTAGTTGATGGGTGTTATGGGGCGGTCGATGATGACGCGGGCACTTTCGTAGGCGGCGAGGAAGTCCGAGCACCTTGATGCATCACGTTGTGAAGCGGAACATGGAGGGCGGGGCGATACCCACGATTGAAATCGTGGGCTTAGGATGGATTCGTCACGCTGTGACGCAAGACGCTCGTTCCAACGGAACGAATGAATTCAGAGATCATGACATTTGGCATGGGAAAACGCGGTTATTATGTTCATCGGTACAGTTAAAGCATTCATCGGTACGGTCGGAGCGTCAATCGGTACGGTCGGAGGGTCAATCGGTACGGTCGGAGGGTTCATCGGTACGGTCGGAGGGTTCATCGGTACGGTCGGAGGGTCAATCGGTACGGTCGGAGGGCTGATCGGTACGGGTGCAGCGCCAATCGGTACGGGAGCAGCGTCAATCGGTACGAGTGCAGCGCCAATCGGTACGGGTGCAGCGCCAATCGGTACGGGTGCAGCGCCAATCGGTACGAGTGCAGCGCCAATCGGTACGAGTGCAGTGGCAATCGGTACGGGTGCAGTGGCAATCGGTACGGGTGCAGTGGCAATCGGTACGGGTGAAATTGACCGTTTTCCTAGATCGTGGCGGAGGTGTCCTCGCCTCCTTGCCTTGTCTCCTCTTTTTTTTCAAAGGAAATGCATGGCGATCTGACCAAGGGAGTTGACTACATTTTCGAGTATTGTTGCGCGGCGGTGATTACGGCTTGGAGGTCTTTGTTTTCTTTGTTGGCGTGCCATAGTAGGCCTACGGCGAGCGGTGGGATGCTTGGCGTTACGGGGCGAAAGATGAGACGATTCGCACTGTAGTAGGCAAGGGAACTCGGGACAAGAGCAACACCTTGCGATGATTCTAAGGCGGCAATGAGACTGGTCATGCTATCGCATTCTTGGGCAAAGACTAGATGGGACGATGTTTGTATCGCCACGTCTCGCAGCCATTGATGGTATTCGCCATAGCCTTCTTTGCAGTAGCCGATCAATGGCTGTGAAAAGACTTCGGCAAGGGGGATTTTGCGTTTTTTCACCCATGGATGAGTCAAGCACATGGCGACGCAAATGGGGTGTTGCTGTAAGGTGAGTGATTTGTATGGGGCTTTGACGGTATTCGGGAAAATTGCGGTGTAGGCGAGATCGAGATGGCCGTTGAGAATCCCTTCGCGCATTTCTTCGCTCGATAAGTCATGGAGATTGACCGCGAGTTGCGGGTGGGTGATCGCTAAGTCACGAAGCAGTTGTGGTAGCACGTCTGCCGAAAGGGTGGGGGCATAAGCGACTTTGATGATTTTTTTCTTTGCCGCATTGGCTCCTTGCACCGCTGCTACGGCTTGCTCCACGCGGGCGATCACGGCGCGGGCTTCGATGAGGAATTTTTTACCAAGTTCATTCAATCGGAGAGACCGACCCGTGCGTTCAAATAGCGTAACGCCGAGTTCTGCTTCAAGTTCTTGGATTTGCTTGCTTAGCGGTGGCTGGGAAATATGCAAACGCTGGGCAGCGCGAGTAACGTTTTCCTCTTCTGCCACGATGATGAAGTATCGTAAATGTCGCAATTCCATGGGTGATTCGAGAATACATAAAAGATCTACTCAGTCAACGGAATCAGTATTTTGCAATCGTTTGATTGCGTCGTATGATAGTAGCGACAAGATGAACACGATACAAAATCAAACACAGATCCGCCGCGCCAGTGAGCGTGGGCAAGCGAACCACGGCTGGTTGCAATCCCAACATACATTCAGTTTTGCCGATTACCATGATCCTGCGTTTATGGGCTTTCGTTCATTGCGTGTGATTAATGAAGATCGCATTGCACCGGGAAGGGGATTTGCGACTCATCCCCATCGCGATATGGAAATCTTTAGTTATGTGTTAGAGGGTCAGCTCGCGCACAAGGACAGTATGGGAAATGAACGGGTGCTCGTTCCTGGCGATGTGCAGTTGATGAGTGCTGGTTCGGGGATTACTCATAGTGAGTTTAATCCATCGGCACAGGAGCCGGGGCATTTTTATCAAATCTGGATTCGTCCCAATCGATCCGGCTTAACGCCAAGTTACACGGAGTGGCGTCCATCCACGGAGCAGCAAAGCGATGGGAAAATCCTCATTATCTCGGCGGACGGCAGGAATGCATCTGCCAAGATTAATCAAGATGTGGATGTGTGGCGTTTGAAGTGGCACAAAAACGAAGAAGTGACGCACATTTCCCAAGCAGGGCGTGGTTTGTGGCTGCAAGTATTGCGTGGCAGTATCTCTGTGAACGGTGGTGAACAGCTCTATGCGGGGGATGCCATTTACACCACTGAAACCATCTCATGGATCATCCAGAGCGATGAAAATGCCGAAGCTCTACTCTTCGATCTCGCATAATAAAGTACCAATCTCCATTTATCTAACAATATATACATCATGAAAACACCAATTCGTATCTTAGCGTTCGGCGGCAGTTTGCGCCGCGATTCCATCAATCAACTTCTTGCTTCAGCCGTCGCCGATGGTGCCAGTGCCGAGGACGTTGAAGTATCGGTCATTTCTCTCCGTGATTATCCCATGCCGATCTTCGATGAAGATTACGAAAAAGAACACGGCAAACCACAAGCGGCACGTGATTTGAAAAAACTCTTTGCCGAACAACAGGGGCTGATCATCGCTTCGCCAGAATACAACAGCAGTGTCACAGCGGCGTTGAAAAATGCGATTGATTGGGTCTCCCGTGCTGATGATGCAAACGAAGCACCGTTAGCTGCCCTTGCAGGAAAAACGGCGGTGATTTGTGCTGCATCGCCTGGCGGCTATGGTGGTCTGCGTGGGCTCGTGCATCTGCGTGCGATACTTGGGAACATCGGCATTACCGTTTTGCCTGATCAACTGGCGTTAGGAAGTGCCTTTTCGGCATTTTCGCCTGAAGGCAAGCTTGTTGATGAAGCGATGAATCAGCGTGCCCAGCATCTTGGCAAGACTCTGGCAAATCATTTGAAAAAACTGCTCGCTTAGGCCGCAGGGATTGCCGCAATTCGCCCTTAAAATTCAACCTTCGCTCCAACGTAGCATGTGCGAGGAAAACGTGGGCCGTAGGTAAATGCCGGGTCACGGAAGGCACCGCGATCAAGATCATTTTGAAAGGTATCGAACAAGTTTTTGATGCCAGCTTGCAGAGTGATTTTTTTGTCGCCAGGCAAATTCCATGCATAACTCGCACCGACGTCCACTGCGAAGAAATAATCTGATCGCACGAGGCGATTTCCGATCAAATCTCCCGTGCTGTCATCAGTTACCACGTGTGGAACATCCATCGGACCTGTGAGCTTTCCGGCAATAAATGCGGCGATAGTGCCGTCATCATAGGCGAGTTTTAGCACCCCGTATCGATTCGGTGTGCGCGCAAAGTCCCTAAGTAAAATCGGGTTATCCGCGGCATTGCCCATTTCACCTAACAGAAGTTGATCAGAATCAAAGCGCGAGCGCTGTTCTACGAGTCCTAGCTCATAAGTAAAATGTCCTTGGCGGCGGATGAGATTCATTTCAATGCCATGGACGAGCGCTGAACCAGAATTGATTTTTGTGGTTTCGACGATGCCTGCGGTGGCGGGATCATCGTTCGATATATCATTGAAAAAGACATCGTTGATCTTGGTGGCAAATAGGCTGCCTTCGAGTTCCCATGTGTCATTGATGCGCCAATTCGGGCTAATCGAATAGCTGATCGATTTCTCTTCTTCTAAATTTGGATCAAGCTTCACTACTTGCAATTCTCCGCCGACGTTAGAGATGTGAAGGTCTTCATCAAATAATTCAGGGGCGCGGAAACCATTTGCGATTGAAGTACGAATATCAAATCGATCACTGGGAGAGTATTTCACGGTAGCGCGGGGCGAAAAGATGAGATCATCAACCTTAGAATGTTGGTCAGCGCGCAAGCCATAGACAAATTCCACTTGCTCATTGATCAGCCAATCGTGCTGAACGAAAAAGCCGTTGTTTCTGTATTCATCGTCAACGAAGCGGCCTAGTCCTCCGTCTTCAATTGTTTCATAGCGATATTGATGGCCGAAGGTAAGAATGTGTCCGTCTTTTATCGCGTAGTTGAAAGAAATATCGGTATTTACGAGGAGATTATCCGTCACGCCGTAACCGAGTTCTGGAGTCCAAGCTGGATTGTAAAACACGCCCGCAGGGTCAGCAAGCAAAGCGGCGTATTGAGGGAAGCGAGCGGCAATTCTTGAAATGACGTTGGCGTTGTGGCCTGCCGTAGCGGGGGGCGCATAGCCTAGAGCGGCAATTCCGCCGTAATAACTATCGCGCGCTGTATTCGCCAAGGAAAGTGCCGCACGGTAATCTAGCGTAGGAGAGATGCGATGCGTTAGGGTGATAGAACCAACATCGCGCAAACTTGTTAGTTCTTCGGCAATGAGTGTGTGGTTGGCAGGTAAATCCAATGCCGATGCATCTTCGCCGCCGCGCCGATTTTCATCGGTGTGTAAATAATCGAATGCCAATCTAAAATCATCGTTCGGTTGCCATACAGCGCGTAGGCCAGCCCCGTAGAGATCGCGTCGTGAGATTTCAGTGAAATTGTCATTATTGAGATCTACTCCTTCAACGTAGCTTTGCATGCCGTAAGCAATGATGCCGAATGTGCCGCTTGGGTTGAGCATTTCCGCGATGAGATTAGTATCTGTATTAATGCGATCACTGCTGCGGTCACCGCTCATGATGTTGGCAGATGCATCGAAGGTGAAGGAATTGGCAGCAGGATCTTTTGGGATCAAATTGACCACGCCAGCCACGGCATTTGAACCATAAAGAGAGGAGGCTCCACCTTTGACTACTTCGATTCGATCCAAAATCCCCGTGGGGATTTGTTCGATGCCATAGACTCCCGCAAGGCCGGAGAATGTGACATTGCCGTCATTTAATAAAGCTAAGTAGCGTTGTTGCAGACCAAGCATACGAATTTCTGAGGTGTTGCAGTTGGAACAATTGCTCTCTACCCGCAACCCCGTTTGGTATTCGATGACATCGGCGACTTTTTGTGCATTTGTCATTTGAATTTCACGCGCTTGAACGAGTTCTGTGCGGACGGGTGTTTCATCAATCGTCCTTTCCGTGCGCGTTCCAGTGATGACCATTTCTGCTAAATTTTCTGCTGGTGCCAATGTCGGATCTGACGTCTGGCAATATAGCGGCTGACTGAGAAGTGATGCGAAAGAAACGAATTGTGGAATGCGGAATTTGCTCATGGGATTCTTGTCGGAATGAGTCTAATCGAATCATTGTCGTAAGGCAAGTAAATTGTAGTCTATACTACATTCTGATTATTTTAATAAAAAATGAAGACAAGTCCAATGATTTTTGAAATGACAAACTTCGGCGTTTATGGCTTGCCATCAGAGTATAAGGCAGTGCAGAGTGTGCTTCAGGTGAAAGTCAATACGAACAGTAGTCCGAAAAAAAAGCTTCTCAAGAAATCCGAGGAGAAGGCTGTGTCGCGTTCATCAACGGAGCAAGCCAAGGCGATGAATGCGACTAGGGCGCAACACGCAGTTGAAAGTGTAGAGGATTACTTGGAAGCGATTGCTGATCAGATCGACCAGACCGGTGAAGCGCGGGTCGTCGATTTAGCAAACCGACTTGGGATTTCTCATGCCACGGTGATTCAAATGATCCGTCGCTTGCAGAAAGATGCTCTCGTGCGGAGTGAGCCGTATCGGTCCATATTTCTGACCGAAGAAGGGAAAAAAATTGCTCATGAGGCACGTCACAGGCATGAAATTACCGTTGCTGTGTTATTGAAATTAGGTGTTTCCGCCGAAGTCGCAGAGCTTGATGCCGAGGGAATGGAGCATCATGTGAGCCAAGAGACATTGCGCGCCTTTGAAAAATTCCTCAAAAAATAAACAGCATTATGAATGAACCAACGGAAACAGATTCCAACGCCACAAATTCCGCGAAAAAGTCTCGCCTAGCCATACCTGCAAAATGGCCATGGCTCGGGCTCGTGGGCGTTTGCTTGTGGATGACACTATTTTCTCTTGGAGTATTAGTGGACTCAGCGCCGTATCGCGAGAGCCTTGGATGGAAAGATGAAACCAATCCATCAAAGGTAACGGAATTAGACGGGCGCTTATCCAAGCTAGAAACCATTGCGAATCCTCCACCTGCTACATCTCAGAAAAAAAATAACGATCCGACAAATCCCGATGACCCCAAAAAAGTCGATCCTAAGAAACCTCATTGGTTCACGGCATTTGTCATTTCCATGTTTTCCTTTATGCCCCTGAATATCGGGTTTCTGTGCATCATTGCCGCCTATGTTGGCGGATGTTCCGTGAACAAAAATGAGATTGATCGGTTGGAAAGACTGATTGCAGATCTTCGTCCAGACGATCACTCACAAGAAGCAGAACACTTACGAAGGAAGCTGAGTTACCTCACAGAAAATCCTCTTAACTCGACAATCCGCGGACTAGTAGTTTATCTCATCCTCATATCTGGCCTTTTTGTGTTAGGTGGCACTCCCGTCAGTATGGGAGTCAATCAAGTTCTTGATCTCACCCAATATATTCGCTTGGCAGGGATGTTTTCCTTCTTTGGCTACATCGCCGGTAATGACCCTACCGTTTTCTTTACTTTACTCAATTTCGTAAGCTCGCGCTTCCATTCATCACAAGCGGAAAATCAAAAGAAGTAGAAGATCTGTGGAGCAATCATCGCGAATTTTTTGCAAAAATAGAGTCACCTGATTACCCGCGACAATACTCCCACCTGAAACAATCGATCGCATCGCGATGTATGAGAAGGAAACCTATGAAATCTTTTTCATTAACTTATAAATCTACGAAAAATATCCTGATGCTAGCTATGCCCAGGCCCTCACTCCCATGGCACGGCGTTGAGGCATGCGGAAGAATGCCTCTAGTCCACGTCGCTCTAGCAAATCACTAATCGCTCCGTCTAGGTCATGAAACGCCCAGCGGAATCCCTCGTCGTTCAGTCTTGCAGGTTCCACCCAGCGACTTTTTACGATGAGTTCTGTCTCGGTGGATAGTAAAAATGCACCAATTTCTAGCATCCATTCAGTCGCCGGTAACCCAATCGGCATGGCGCATTTTTCCCTTAACACTCGCATCAATGTCGAGTTGTCACTCGTCCTTGGGCAGGTCAAATTAAAGACCCCATCTAACAACAGATTGGCCATGAGATAGTCAAGTGCACCGAGAAAATCTCCCATGTGAATCCATGAAAATTTTTGATTTCCACGGCCCATGCGTCCGCCTAATCCAAGGCGCACCAAGCGCAATAAAACGTCCAGGGCTGATTTTGGTTCGTTGGCGAGCACGATGCCCGTTCGCAATGCGATTTTCCTAGTGCCGGCAGGTGTTTTGCTGCGGAAAAATTCCTCTTCCCACTGCGTAGCAACATCCACAGAAAAACCATCGCCAGGCTCGCCTGTCCATTCATCCTGCGGGCAATCTTCGGCATGGCGATAGATCGTCGCCGTGCTCATATTCATCCATAGCCGCGGTGGCACCTTGCATGCCGCGATCGCCTCACCAATCACCCGCGTGCTGGCGATGCGCGATTGCATAATGTCGTTCCGGTTTTTTTCATCATAGCGACAATTGACCGAGCGCCCGGCCAAATTTAATACCACATCAGCTCCCTCCAGGGCCAGTGCCCATGCACCAATATCGCGCCCATTCCATGGCACAAACATCCCATCGCCACTCCAGCCCTCCTTGGATCGAGCTACGGCCACAACTTCATAACCTTTCCGCGCCCAGTGGCGGGTTACATAGCGACCGATCATGCCATTAGCTCCAAATACAACTGCGATTGGTTTCATATCTATTGATTGTTTTGTTTGTGTCCGCCTCAAATCGCGAGAAAAAACCTCTAAATTTGCTGACGTGCAAAGAAATTACCCTTTCGTCTGTCGCAGTCAATTTATATTTTCATTTTTTTCTGAAATTTTAACAATTTCAACCAAATGAAGAATTTGAAAAACGTGAGTTGTTTTGTGGTGAGAGAAAAAGGCGACAAAACGGGCGAATCGACGACATGAAAAAACGGCATTCTTTTTGATTGCCTGATCGAGTGCATTTGCTAGATATAGATCATCGTTCGCAGCACGATTGACGTCAACTTCGTGATTAAGGAAAATCTCGTTGAACGAGAAATGAAAAGAATCATGCCTGCGGACAATGAACCATGAACAACTACCAGCAATGAATCATAATAAACACCCATATGGAATGAGAACAAATTTGCGAAACGCTGTGCGCCTTGCGTCTGGCGGAGCAGCACGAGGTTTTACCCTTGTTGAACTTTTGATCGTGATTGCGATTATTTTAGTATTGGCGGCACTTGGTTTCGGTGGAGCCCAAGCCGTTCTAACGAGGGCGAAAAATACCAAATCATTGGTTGCCGCTAATAACATCGAGCAATCAGTGACGCAGTTTTTTGATGAATATGGTCAATTGCCAGTCCGCACTGCAACAGGTGCCGCTATTTCTACCGATCAGGGTACTGGCATAGAAGCCATCGCCGCGTTGATGGGCAAAGAAACGGGCGCGAATCCAATGAATACAAAGAATATGCCATTCTTGCAGGTCAATCAAGGTAAGGGGCAAAATGGCTCTGGCAAAAAAGATGGCGCGGAATTCAGTGGTTCTGCAGTTATGGGGCTTTACGATTTTTACGGGAATCCCTATTTTCTTCTGTTCGATGAAGATGCTAATGACGAAATTCTCGACCCGTTCAATGGCCAAATTGTTCGCGGAAGAAAAGTCCTCGTTTATACCGCTGGAAAAGATCGTAGCACTGGTAGCACGAAATCAAATAAAGATAACATCATTTCTTGGAGATAATTTCTTCGACAAATCCAGCAACTCTTCAAGCCTGTCAGATCTGTTTCTGGCAGGCATTTTTTTGAGAGAATCACAGGCAAAAGTGCGTAGCAAAAGTTCGTGCGATTTTTCCCGTCCATCTTTACTCTAACGCTCATCCTCCCACTTCTGGGGCAGGAAAAGATCACCTACGACGATCAGATCTTTCCTATTTTTCAGCAAACTTGTTTGAATTGTCATAATCCCGACAAAAACAAGGGAGGGCTCGATCTTTCCTCCTACACAGGTGCTATGAAAGGCGGTTCTGGTGGAAAAATTGCTACTTCGGGCGATACCTCCAGCAAGTTGCTGACCTGTTTGTCCGCCGATGGTGAATTAAAGATGCCTCCAGAGGGTGATCGCCTCGCCTCAGACAAAATCAATCTCATCAAGCGCTGGATCGAGGGAGGTCTGTTAGAAAACAAAAACTCCACAGCGAAAAAAGCAGAAAAGCCACGCTTCCAATTCAGTGCCAGCAGCCCCGAGCAAAAGCCAGAAGGGCCACCCGCGATGCCTGCGGATTTGCTACTTGAGCCAATCATTTCGGCACCATGTAGTTCCGCGATTCACGCCATCGCCGCCGCACCATGGGCACCGCTGATCGCCATTACCTCGCATCGCCAAGTTCTTCTTGTGCATTCAGAGACCTTAGAATTGATGGGCATTCTGCCATTTCCGGAAGGCGAACCAACTTCGCTGGCTTTTACTCCTGATTCACGCTACCTAATCGTTGGGGGTGGCATTGCGGCTAAGTCGGGCACTACGGTCACATTCGATGTCGTTACTGGCCAACGCATTCTGCAAGTGGCGAAAGAATTTGATACCGTTCTCGCCGCCGATCTACGGCCTGGATTTGATCGCGTTGCCACAGGTTCATCATCCAAACTGGTGAAAATCTGGGATGCAAAAACGGGGGAGTTAGAAAAATCGATCAAAAAACACACGGACTGGATCACTGCACTCGATATTTCACCCGATGGTGTTTTGCTCGCCACTGGCGATAGAAATGGCGGTGTTTATGCATGGGAGGCAGAAACGGGTGGAGAATTTCATACCCTGCGGGCGCACCAAGCGGGCATCACCCAATTGGTTTTCCGCAATGATTCGAACTTGCTTGCCAGTGCATCAGAAGACGGCAGTGTCCGCATTTGGGAAATGAATGGCGGTACTGAAGTGAAAAAAATCGATGCCCATGGCGGAGGAGTTTGCGCTCTTGCTTGGGCGCGAAATGGCATCATCGCCACCAGTGGGCGCGATAAAAAAACCAAGTTTTGGAAACCTGATTTCAATCTCTTACGGGAAGGAAGTGCCATCGCTGCGCTCCCTACCGCGCTCTGCCTCAATGCCGAAGCCACACGCGCTTTCGTGGGTGATGACAAAGGGGTTCTCACCGTGATCGATGTTGCCACGGGGAAAATTATTTCCTCCCTACAAAATAATCCCCCCACCATCGCGGCACGGTTGATTGCTCTTGATTTATCCATCAAACAACATGCAGAAGGCAGCGATTCCTTGGAAAAAGCCGCCTCTGCTGACGCTGAAAAGCTCGCGCAACACAAAGACCATGTCCGCAAGATCGAGCAACAATTCTTCGCACTACAAAAACAGCAACATACAGAATCGCAGCGACTTTCGGTGGAACAATCACAGCGCCAACAAGCCTTGAAAAAAATACAAGCCATGCAGGCGGATGAAGCCAAACAGAACAGTATTCTTGCCAATGCACATACGGAACTGGAACATGCCCGAGCCGTTCATCAACAAGCGCAGCAAGCAGGCCAGGCTCTCGACATCGTTTTAGAAAACGTAAAAACCTCCGAAGGGAAAGTACAAGCGGCCACGACAAAAATCGCCGAAATCCAAGCACAGATCGCCCAACACACGAAACAGCAACAGGAGCGAGAAGCCCAGATCGAAAAAAGCTCGCAAGCCCTTGCAGTGACATCGAAAAATCGTGAAGATACGGAAAAGGCACTGAAGGTAGCAAAGGCGCAATTGCCAGCTATGGAAAAAGCCGCGCGGGAAAGCCAAGCCAAATTCGATTCCGCACCACGTGAACTTGCCGCCTTACATCGACAAAAACAACACTGGCACGCCGCTTCGATCAATACCCAATTTCTGCAAGCGACCAAAGAGCGCGACTCTCTAACCGAAAAATTTCAAGAACAAGCCGCCACCTTTTCCGCCTTAGCTAACGACCTAACAAAATTCTACCAATCCTTACGCGCCGAGGCCGATCCAGAGAAAAAAGCCGCGCTCAACAAAGAATGCCGCACGACGGAACAAAAGCTGCTGCATTTGCGAAAAGAAATCGACGAGCAAACGGCAAACCGATCTCGCATTGCACAAAAAGCCGCGAATCTCTTGCAATCCTATCAAACAGAAAAAGCCAAAATTCCAGCTACGAAAGATGAGGGCTAAACGGAATGCATCTCTTCGCTTCACTCCAAGAATTAATGTCGAGACGCTAAGTTCCCATCAATCTTCTAACATGGACTTCATGCTGCTGAAAAAACTGCTGAGTTCATCATCGGATGCCTCGCGGCCCATGATTTCCTCGTAGCTGGTGAGTTGGAGGAATTCGCCATCAAGTTCATCGAGAAAGGTGCTCGGCTGCGTGCGCACGGTTTCGCCATATTTGACCCGCGAAGCACAATACGTCATGGCAAGTTTTTCTTGGGCACGGGTAATGCCTACGTAGAGTAAACGCCGTTCTTCATCGCGCGTTCCCTCACTAATGCTGCGTTTATGCGGCAAGGTGCCTTCTTCCAGTCCTACAAGATAAACATGCGGAAATTCCAAGCCTTTCGAGGCATGTAAAGTGATGAGGGTCACACCCTGTTTGCTTTCCAGATCGTCTTCCCGATCGGAACTAAGCGTCACGGCATCAAGGAAGGATTGCAGATTTTTCCCGCGAGCGGCGTAGTCGTCGAGCTGCTGAATGACGCTACCAATTCCTTCGGTGCGGGCATCGCGTTCTTTTTCTGTTTTACACCCCCGCATCAGCCATGGCACGTATTCGATCTCATTGATCAATCCACGCAACACGACTCCCGGATTTTCCTTTGCAAGTTCGATGCGATTTTTCGCTGCTGAAACGAGTGCCACGAATTCTTCAATGCTGCCACGAGTCTTGGTGCCGACTTGTTCGGTAAATGCGGGATCACACAACGCCTCCCAGACGCTTTTGTTTTTTTCGCGGCTATAATCTGTGGCTAAAACGGCTGTCGTTTGTCCAATCCCACGATTGGGACTATTAAGAATCCGCAGCAATGCCACATCTTGCTCGGGAGCGGCGAGCAATTGCGCATAAGCAATGACATCACGGATTTCTCTTCGATCAAAGAAACTCTGTGCGCCGACCATGCGGTAAGGGATTTTTCGCTCGCGAAGGGCTTCTTCTAATTTACGGCATTGGCTATTCGTGCGGAAAAGAACGGCAAAATCTTCCCACGGTTTTTTCATCAAGTTTTTTTCCTCGATGATTTCTTCTGCAATAAACAGCGCCTCTTCTTCATCGCCTGGCATGGCGACGACCCGCACAGGAGATCCACCCACCTTGGTGCTAATCAACGATTTTGGGCGTCGCCCGGCATTGTGTTTGATCAGGCTGTTCGCTGTATGCAAAACCGCCTGCGTGCTGCGGTAGTTTTCTTCTAACAGAATGACTTTCGGATTGGGGAAAAATCGCTCAAATTGCAAAATGTTTGCCGACTCCGCACCACGCCAACCGTAGATCGATTGATCATCATCGCCGACAACGCAAACGTGATACGGTTCACCTACGAGTTGTTGCAGCAAGCGCATTTGTAGGGCATTGGTGTCTTGAAATTCATCCACGGTCACGCGGCGATAAACATCTCTCGCCCATTCACGCACGTCATCGTGTTCGCTGAGCATTTTTTCTCCTAAAACGAGCAGGTCATCAAAGTCCACGGCATTTTGTGCTCGGAGTTCATTTTGATAGGCGGTGGCGAGTTGCGCATAAAATTCATCCTCCATTTGCAATGGATCGCGTCCGGCATTTTTCTCTTTGGAAATGGCACCCAGCACCTGCTCTGGCTTCAGTGGGCAATTTGCGCCGCCCTTGCGTACCAAAATTTGCTTCATCAATCCCACTTGATCACTGCCGGTGTAAATGGCGAAATTTTTCTTATACCCCAGCCGATCAATGCCGCCGCGCAGCAAGCGCACGCACAAGGAATGGAAGGTGCAAACCGTCATCGCTTCTGCTGCGGACTTCGATACCATGCCGGCAATCCGCTCACGCATTTCGGAGGCGGCTTTATTCGTGAAAGTAACGGCGAGGATGTTTTGCGCCTCGATGCCGCGCTCGAGCATATTCGCAATTCGGCAAGTGACCGTGCGGGTTTTTCCCGTGCCGGCACCAGCAAGAATGAGCACTGGCCCATCGAGAGCACTGACCGCTTGTCGTTGCGCGGAGTTCAGGGAGGAGAAGGAAAAAGGCGATGACATAATGCAACGCCAGAAAATAGCGAAAATCTGGATCTGGCAACGGCAAAACGTGTAAATCTGCCAAGGTTCTGCGGCAGACATTCGCGTAAGGGAAAGGGCGCAATATGTATCTCAATTCCCTTCTGTTTTTGCGGGCAGCATGGCATCGATTTCTGCCTGGCTGTGGCCGAGCTTTTGCAAGACTTGGGTTGCGTTTTTGATA
>CAMAYN010000043.1 GCA_945862285.1 Akkermansia muciniphila
CACCCTTTTTTGGCAGTAACGATGGCTCATTCGCCAACCGTCGTGGGGGCATGTTGAGAGGGAAATGGGGTCGGGACGACCTCAGAGAGGGGTAGGAGTGAGCTCACCCCTACCCCTAGACGGGGTCACCCCCACCCCGGAGTGAGGTCTCCCCTACCCCGGAGTGAGGTCACTCCTACCCCAGGACGAGGACATCCCGACACCGGAGCGGTGGCATTTCCACCCCGGGACGAGGGTAGTCCTAACTCGGCGCGCTGTTACTCCCACCCCATGGTGACTACAGAATCACCCTTCTGCGGGGTAGAAATGTGACGTGGAATGATTTTGTGCTCATGAATGTGCATTTTCCCCATGCGTGGCTGACGGTAGGGCTCGGGCGGAAGATGCCTTGAGACGTCACGTTGTGACCCATGAAGCACGTTTCCACCGCACGAATCCATTTCCCGACCATGACATTTGTCATGGGAATACGAATCCCCCAAAAAATCCATGCGCCCCAACGGGACGCTTTAGCCGTCGATGTGTTGCCACCTCCTCGAACGCGCTGGCTTTACTCGCCGCCAAGGTGGTGGTAGCCACACGATTTTCCACAAAATCGGTGTAGAAGAGATTCTTAACTTGCAGCCCATCGGAAACAACGCTAAAGCCTACCATTTGGCAAGGCGCGAATCAAATATCAGGGCAGCCGCAAAGCTATGATTGCGCCCGTGCATGGTTTCAGCTTACACTGCGGCGAAGTTTAGTTCCGTCTATGACCACTCCTGCATCCCACACCCCTCAGCCCGCCTCCCGAGTGATGGTTTCCAGCACCTTCACCGACCTCTCGACGCAGTTCGCAGCTTCCCCAAAATTCAAACTAACGCCTACAGTCCCATGAACAATCCAGGTGAACTCAAAGCCATGATCAGCGCTACAGCACGCGATCTCACCCAACATCGGTTGGTAGCTCAAGATGCCTGTATTGCCAATGATGTCTTCCCCGTGTGGATGAAACACCTGCCAGCACAAGACTCTGATGGATTCAAGGTCTCCATGGAAATGGTAGATAAGGCCGATATCTATATTGGCATCTACGCGTGGAGGTATGGTTGGGTTCCTGACTTCAACAATCCCAACCAAGTCTCAATCACCGAGCTTGAGTTTGAACACGCTGTGGAACGCAAGGCATCTGGTCAGCTAAAGGAGATACTCATCTTTATATCCAACTCGACCAAGGTCTGTCTGGATACGGAATATGAGAAAAGTGATATGGCTCAAGAAAAACTCAAAGCATTCAAGGAACGTGCCTCCCATAAAAGAGTCGTTGGCTTCTTTAACTCACCAGAAGATCTGCAACGCCAGATTAGTGAAGCTCTTGCTTCATTAAAGCTTAGACACCACGCCTCCCCCACCACCCCGCCCGTCGCTGCCCAGCCTGCCCTCACCCCGCAGCCTCCTGCCTTCTATGCTGCTAAGGGCGACTACATTGGCTCGCACAAGTTCGTAGGCCGCGCGAAGCAGTTGCAGGAACTGACCGCTTGGGCGCAGCCCTCTGACCCTGAAACCATCTTGCTCTTCGAGGCCATCGGCGGCAATGGCAAGTCCATGCTCACCTGGCATTGGGTGACGAATCTCGCCACCACCGCCCGTGCCGATTGGGCGGGGCGGTTCTGGTATTCCTTTTATGAAAAGGGCGCCGTCATGACCGACTTCTGCCGCGAGGCGCTCGCCTACATGACCAGCACCCCCGTGAAGACCATAGCGAAACGCCCCATCGCCGAGGTGAAAATGGAATTGCTCGCCCTGCTCCACGCCCGGCCATGGCTGCTCATTCTGGATGGCCTGGAGCGCGTGCTCGTCGCCTACCATCGCATCGATGCCGCCACCATGGCGGATGAGGAGGCAGACATCCCCACCGACAAGGTGCTGAACCGCAATCCCTGCGATGCCATCCGCGATGAAGACAATGACCTGCTCCGCGCCCTAGCCGCCTGCGCTCCGTCCAAGATTCTCATCAGCTCCCGCCTCATCCCCCGCGTGTTGCTGAATGCCGGTGGCCTGCCCATCCCGCAAGTGCAGCCGCTCAATCTCCCCGGCATGGACGATGCCGATGCCGAGGAATTCCTACGCGCCAATGGCGTGACCGGCACCAGCCATGCCATCCGCTATTACCTCAAGACCTATTGCGACAATCACCCGCTCACCATCGGTGCCTTGGCCGGTCTCATCCGCAACTACCTGCCCAAGCGCGGCGACTTCGATCGCTGGGCTGCCGACCCGCAGCACGGAGCCGCGCTGGATCTTGCCAGCCTCGACCTCAAGCAACGCCGCAACCACATCCTCACCGCCGCCATCGCCGCCCTCAGCGAGCCGAGCCGCGCCCTGCTCTCCACCCTGGCCCTCATCCAGGAAGGCGTGGATTACGAGACCCTCGCCGCCTTCAATCCCCATCCGCCGGGGGAAACGCAGCGCCTCGCCGCAACCGTGCGCGATCTCCTGCAACGCGGACTGTTGCAATACGATGATCGCAGCGAGCGCTACGATCTCCACCCCGTGGTGCGCGGCGTGGCATCTGGCGCCTTGCAGGGGCCAGACAAGGAAACGCAGGGCCAAAAAGTGATCGACTTCTTCAACTCCCGCCCCCACAGCCCCTATCGGGAAGCCCAGACCATGGAAGACGTCGCCAGCGGCCTCCACGTGGTGCGCACCCTCATCAAGCTGGAGCGCTGGCAGCAGGCGGCGGATGCTTACTGGGGAGATTTGGCAAGGGCTCTGCTTTATAACCTAGAGGCGCATAACGAAACCCTAGCGTTGCTGCAGCCCTTTTTCCCCGCTGGCTGGGACACTCTACCGGAAACGGTGGACGCGAGCGATGCCGGCTACCTCGCCAACGATGCGGCAAGTGCTTTGTATTCCCTAGGGAAAAGCGATGCGGCACTGGGCGCTCATAGCGCAGCGCTGAAGAGTACTCTGGCTGCGGAAGCCTGGTCGGCTGCCATGTCGGGTCTACACAACATCTCCGCCAACCTCACGGATCAGAACCGCCTGGCAGCCATGCTGCGGGTGACGCATCTGAGCCTTGACTTCGCCATCGCTTGCGAGGACGCAGAGGAGAAATACACCACGCGGCTGGCTGTGTATTTCGCCCAAAGCCAAGTGGGGCAATGGCAGGATGCCGTGGCAAACTGGCAAGCAGTCGCCGCGATGAAGCCGCCCAGTAGCCGCGCCACCTATCGCGAGGGCGATGCGGAGCTACTCTTCGCGCAAGCGCAGTTCTGGCAAGGCCGCCTGGAGGAAGCCCATCTCACCGCCGCTGCCACCTTGGCGGAAAAGGACAACAACCGCACCACCCTCCGCTACCTCCACTGGCTGCGCGGCGAATGGCATCTCCAGCGTGGCGAGCATGCGCTGGCGGCGGCGAGTTTCCAAGAAGCCCTGCGCATGGCTCGCGAACGGCGGCTGACGGATGGCAATTCCGAAACCGCCCTAGCCCTGTGCAAGTACCACCTCGGCCAACTCGCTGATCCCGCGGCTGAAGCCGAACACCTCGCCCAGCAAGGCCACTCCTCCCGCCTACTCGCCGAACTCTACGCCGCCCTAGGCGATGCCGCCCAAGCCCGCCACCACGCCCTAGCCGCCTACCGCCTAGCCTGGGCAGATGGCGAGCCGTATGTTCGCCGCTACGAACTCACCCAAGCCACCGCCCTGCTCACCCGCCTGGGCGAACCCATCCCCGCCCTCCCCGCCTACGATGCCAGCAAGGACGAACCCTTCCCCTGGGAAGCCGAAATCCGCGAGATCATCCAGCGCATCAAGAAAGAAAAGGCAGCGGCGCAGGACGAGCAGTGACACGTTTTGTGCCCCCCCCCGCATGATCGCCGTGGGTAAATCACCACCGAATCCCAAAGCCGCACCATGAATGAGCGCAAGAAACTGCGGAAGTCACACAAGGCTCTCGCCACAACATTCCCACCGCCCTCGCGCGGTTTTGTGGAAGCAAATTCATTCTTGCCTCCCCCATGCGGAACGATAGATTATTTCCATGTCCGATGCGTCCATCGCAGCCCAAGCCCGCTCCTCTGATCTCGCCAAAGTGCGCCGGGCACGAGCCATGACGGCATTTGAGAAATTTGATGCAGGAGCCACGCTCTTTGAAGAGGCCTGTGCATGGACCCTAGCGGGGATTTCTCATCAACATCCCGAGTGGGATCAAGCTCGTTGTCATCAGGAATTGAGCAGACGATTGAAACTCGCCACACAATCCACCTCATGAACGGCACCGATGCACTCATTACCCTAATCGTCACACGGGAAAAGGCGGATGTAGCCTACAGAGGGCATTCCCACCCCATGGTGCCCACAGAATTACCCTTTTGCGGGGTAGAAATGTGACGCGGTGAGACTTTGTGCTCCTGCACGTGCATTTTCCCGTTGCATGGCTGATGTCAGGGAACGGGCGGACGATGCCTTGAGGCGTCACCTTTAGACGCAAGAAGCACATTCGCACGGAACGAATCCATTCCCCGACTATGTCATTGGTCATGGGAAAACGTAGTATCCAAAAACTGATCTGCCTCCGGGGGTAACTTGAAAAGTGCCGCCACTGACTCTCAGACATCGCATAGAAACGACGTCGTAGTGTCGCGATGTAACAGTTCGCATTTATCGATCCAGATCGAGGTCGTCGAAGGAAGGGACGGGGGCTTTGTCGGGTTTGTGGAATTTGAGGAGGGCCTTGCCGGCGCGGGCTTGGAGGGCTTTCCAACCAGAGTAGTTGTCGTCTTTGCTCATGTGGGCGGTGACGCCGCCGCGGAGGCGGGTGACTTCGATGTATTCGATGACATCTTGCAGGGCTTTGGCGGCGATTTTTGCGTCGGCGGGGCTGAGGTTTTCCATGCCTTCGGCGTTGGAGATGAGGCTGTCGGCGGCGGAGGAAACACCTTTTTCCAAGCAAAACATCAGGGTAGCGAGGGCGCGGGCTTCGTGGATGGTGCCGAGGAATTTGACAATGCGGGGTTCGAGACTCAGTTTCAGCATGGCATCGGCAAAGTCCATGCGGGCGGTGCTGGTGATGTCGTTGTAGCCTTTGGGGCCGATGACCATGCGGCGGACGCTGTGCGGGGCGATGATGGCGGCGCGTTTGGTGCTGGAGGCGGCGAGGTCGAGCAGGACTTTGTCGGCAGCACGGGCGGGGGAGTAGGACAGCGCGGCGGCAATGGTGGTGAGGAGCTGGGGATCGTCTTTTTGACCGAGTTTGCTGAGGGCGGCAAGGGTTGTTTCATCGCCGATGCGGGCGAGGAGGTAGAAGATGACAGCCTTGGCGGCGAGCGGGGTGGAGCTTTTGGTTTTGAGTAGGGCATCACGCAAGGGGGCGGCGGTGGCGGGGTCGTCGCAGAAGGGGGCGAGAGCGTCTTCGCAGCCTTGTAGTTCGGTGGTGTCGGTGGCGGCGATCAGTTGAGCGTAGATTTCTGGAATGGCGGCGGAGCCAGCGAGGGTGGCGTAGGTTTGGGCTGCGGAAGCGCGGACGATCGTCGATTCGTGTTTCAAGGCACTTTTGGCAAGGTCGGTGGCGGGTGTGTGTTTTGCGGTGGCGAGGACAGTGAGGATACCGGCTTGGGTTTCTGGGGATTTTGTGGTGGAGAAGGCGGCGATCAGGGCGGGGCCAGCGCCGGATTTCACAAGGGTGGCGGCGTGGGTGCGGGAGTGGTCACGGGTGCGCCAGTAGTCGCTACCGAGGTAGGGAAGGAGGTCGGGGAGGGACTCGGCTTGGAGCATCTCGACGAGGTGATCCATGGCGGCGAGTTGGCGGAAGGTGTGTCTGCTTTCGGGATTAGCGAGGACATCGCGGCAGAGTTTGGTTTTCGCGCTGGTGCTCTCGACGGCACTGAGCTGGGCGAGGAAGTTTTTCCTAACGTCATCGGCGATGCTGGGGAGTGCGGTGGTGGTTTTGCTGGTCTCGATGGTTTTCAGGAGTGAAACAAGGGACACGGTGAGGGGTTTCCATTGGGTGGATTCGTCTTTGATGCTGATTTCCTCAATGGGGTTGGCGATGAGGATGGTTTTGATCTCGTCGGTGAGTTCAGAGAAAATGCCAGGGTTCTGGGTGACGACGGAGGGCTTAACGAGGGGATCTTTGAAACCGGTTTCACCGCGGATGCGGCGTGGGATTTCGGCCTTTTTGCGGATGCGGTGGGCGTTGGTGATGGTGCCTTCGAGGTAACCGAATTTGGCGAGCATGGCTTGGGCTGCAGCATTGCGGGCACCAAACATTTGGTCATAGACCTGTTCTTCCTCGGCGATGAAGGTGAGCGGGCCGGCGAGGCGGATGACGGTATCTTTGTCCCATGTCTGGATTTTTGCACTGACGAAGGGCCCGCCGCCAGTTTCTTCGAGGATGAGGTTGGTGAGGGCTTGCTCGACGAGGGCTGGATCAAGATCGCCGTTAAATGGCGTTTTTCCGAGGGCGGTCTCGGACTTCATGAGGCTTTCTTGGAGGGCATTGCGGACGCTGTTGGGAGCGAGGGCAATTTTTTCTTTGTTGGGAGTGATGGCGGTGTTGAGGAGGGCGAGTTGGGTATCGTGATCGGTAGAGGCTTTGGAAATGATGCCCACGGCGGCGATGCGGACGAAGTCGGCGGGGTCTTGGAGCAGGGGAGTGATTTTGGCGAGATTGGAGAGCATGGTGTCATTGCCGCAGGCGTCGAGGGCGACGAGGGCACCGTGGCGGAAGCGGGAATTTTGATTGCCGAGGAGTGGGAGCAGGCGGGGAACGATGGCGTTTTCACCCGCTTTGAAGCGTTTGCCAATTTCGGTGGCGATGCCTACGCGGGCTTTGGGCATAAAGATGTCGAGGAGGTCAAAGAGTTCGTCGGTGGAGCGTTCGGGAATGGGTTTACCGGCGAGGTTTTTCAGGTAGTCATTGTTGAACTGGCCTTGGGCGGTGGCGAGGAATTGTTTCATCTCGCGCTCGGTGGGGCGGAGGGATTCATCGGGATCTTTGCCGCTGATGAGGGTTTGCTTGTAGATGACGGCTTGGTTAAATACTTCTGTGGCAGTGGGGTCGCGGAGGGTCTTGTATTTTTCGGTGGGGGAATGATAGACGAAGCTGCCGTCGTGCATGCGGCAGAGTGTGCGGCGCCAGCGCATGTTGCGCTCGGCCATGATGCGGACATCTGGCCCGCAAAGGGTGGCACCCCAGGAAGACCATTGGGTATGGTAGTCGTGAGCGTGGCCGCCGCGGGGGGTGAAAGAGGCGTGGGCGGACATCATGGCGAAATATTTCGCGGCGTAGTTGTCGCCGATGAGTTTCATGGCGAAGGCAGTGCCGGCGTTTTTGCCATTGCTGTCATCGGTGCCGGCGGCGGCGTGATCGCCATAAGGGATGGCGCCCTGATCGACGAATGAGCCGAAAAATTTGTGGGATCGAGCGATGGCGGCATCGATTTCCGGGTGTTCGACACCGAGTTTTTTGGCGAGGGCGATGAGGAAGAAGCAACGGTTGCCAGCGGCGTTGAGGGCTCCGTAGCCTGGGTTCATTTCATGGAATTTGCCGCCGTTGAAGGAGGGGAAGGCGAAGGTGTGGCCCCATGTGCCAGCCTTGCTTTGACCCATAGCAGTCTCGATGGCGTATTTGCGGAGGGCGGGGAGAACGTAATCATCGCCGGTGGCCTCATAGTAGAGGGCGCAGTTGAGTCCGATGTAGCCGTGGTGCCAAGATTGGTAGCCGTTGTAGCCTTTGTAGCCCGGCTCGAAGCGGGCACCGATGGCCTCGGTGGGCGGTTGCCAAGGGCAGTTTTTGGAGCGAACCCAATCGTAAACCAACTTGCGGTGTTCGGGTTTGCCGGAGGCGATGAGAGCCATGGCTTCGATGACGCCGCCTTTGCCTGCGCTAGGATTTTGGGGATTGACGATGAATTTTTTCTCGATGATTTTCCATGCTTCTTCTAAGATTTGCTTGGTCTTTGGGCAATCGTACGGTGCGGAGTCTGCGTAGTCGGGGAAGGTGCGGAGTTTCAGTTCCACATCGAGCGTGGTAGCATCGATAGGGAATTTTTTATAGTCCATGTTTTTGATTTCTTCCTTGCGGGCTGCCTCGGGTTTCCAATCGTAGAGAGAATCGTCGGATTCGACTTCGTTGATGAGTTTATCGATATCGGTTCCGGCGATGTTTTTCGTGCTGTTACGGGCGGGATAGTTTTTGTCGCGCCAGACTTGGAAGGTGATTTTTCCGCCGTTGACTTCGCGTTCGGCTTCGATGATGGAATTGCCGATGGTGATACCGAGGTTGCCGCCGGCTTGGAATTTAACGCCATTGATGCCGGTGATGACATCGCCGGGGAGGAATTTGCCATCGGCGGGGGAACCTTTGATTGCGCCTTGAACGAGGAGTTGGTCACCAACCGCACCGCCGGACATGAAGGCGGAAATGCCAGTGGGACCTAGGTAGTAGAGATAGGGTTTGTTCTTGGATGGCGGCAGACCTTGGCCCTTGGTCAGATCGGTGAGATTCTCGGGGCGGATCGATTCTTGGACGATGTCACCACCGTTTTTGATGGCTTCGAGTTGCTCTTCCGTCGATTCGCGTTCGTCGGCGATGATCAACGATGGCAGCAATAGAAGAAGATGGAGCATTTTGCAAGCAAGAGAAGCGCGGGATGAGGGTAAGCGGCTGGACTTGCGCTGCTTGATGGGATGACCCTGAAAGGAAGTTGGTGTAATCGACGTGAGTGATTTCATGTAGTGGAGGTGATTTTTTTGAGACAAGTAAGGAACAGTATAAAACGATTTAGTGAGGATAGATGGATCTCGTCCAACAGACTCGGGAGTGCTTAGATACAGAAGTCCATAATACGGAACAAAATCAACCATTTAGCAGAGTATTTCGAGAATCATGAATTTTTAAGGCAGACGGGTGAAATATCAAACGTGTTCGGCATAGTTATTGCTTGGATGGGGAGTTTTCATTGAATTTTTTAGGGTTAGATAATGTGGCATGCGCTGCTGTTAGATTTGTCGTCATTGGCAGGCTTGCTTTTTTGGTGAAATGAGCGAACCTTGCGCGCGATGATTCGATTTACCATATTTGGCATACCAGTAGAAGTTCAAACTTGGTTCTGGATCACCATGGCCATTCTCGGTTTCATTGGTATGCCTCGGAATGTATCAGGGCAGGAAACGATGCTGCTCATGGCGCTATTCATTCTCGCGGGGTTTATTTCCATTCTCGTGCATGAACTTGGTCATGCCCTTGCGGGTATGATTTTCAATGCGAAACCGTATATTGTCCTGCAAAGTTTTGGTGGCTATGCCGCATTTCCGGGCACGCAATTTACACGTGTGCAAAGCTTCATCGTCACTGCTGCGGGACCCTTCGTGCAAATTATATTGGGTATTGCTACGTTTATGGCGCTTGCATTTATACCCGAAGAAAAAATCTTTTTCCTGCACTTTATGTTGACGCTTTGTTACATCAGCATCATTTGGGCAGTACTCAACCTCACTCCGGTTCATCCTTTGGATGGAGGGCAAATTCTCTTTGCCGCGATGGGGCCTAGGAGAGAAAAACTCGCATGGCAAATCAGTATGGTATCTGGAATTATCGTTGGCATTGCGATGATCAGTTCTGGCATTTTTCCCTACATGGGAATGATGGTTTTGATGATGGTATATCAAAATTACCAGACATATTCTTCAATCTATCGCTAATCAAAAAAAGCATAACTTGATCCCCGCGAGAGTAGAAAACCCGAGGACTAGCGCCTCAAAAATCTGTTGCGGGACATGGCGTACAAATGATCGTCCACAGAAAATACCAATGCCAACTGCGGGAATCAAAAGCGCATTAAACAAGAGTGTGTTTTTATCGATCAATTGTAATTGGATATTAAAGGGTAGCTTGATCACATTAATGAGTAGAAAAAACCGCGAACTGATTCCTAACAATTCCATTTTCGGCAACCTTTTTGAGATCAAATAGAGCTGCACGACTGGCCCTGCCGCATTGGCAATCATTGTCGCCATGCCCCCACAAACACCCGCGCTAATGCCAAATGGTCGCGAATGAGCAAGGGCATCAAA
Organism: Akkermansia muciniphila; assembly: GCA_945862285.1. Taxonomy (GTDB): domain Bacteria; phylum Verrucomicrobiota; class Verrucomicrobiia; order Verrucomicrobiales; family Akkermansiaceae; genus UBA956. The sequence goes on from CAMAYN010000043.1 coordinate 10,057, forward strand.
TCGCTCAGTATTCCAAAGCCGCAAGCTCTGGACACCTACCATCAGCAAGATGCTAGCGCCGATTCCCCACTTGGCTTGTTGGTCATCGATCACGACTAGCACCCACCATCCGATTGCTAAACCTACCATCGCTGGTGCTAACAATCCCCAAACCTGCCGCCATGATCCGTGCGCGCGAAACGATGGATAGACAAACAAGTCTGCAACGATGAGTAAAGGCAAGACCAATCCTACTGAATTCTTGCCAAACAAGTCCGCAAATATAAATACTGATATCAGAGAAATCCCCGAAAAACCCGCCTTCGATAAGCCCACGCAAAGAGCGGCCACACACGCGAAGCCGATATTCATCGGTGATAGCCAGATCTCATTCACTTGCCTAGTTTCACGATTTTATCAAAATGCTTTTTGACCACGGGAGTGATGGATAACCGAGTGCCCTTTTGCAGCACAATCATACCCTCAAGCTTCTGCTCGCCGCGCATCATGTCCAAGGTCACCATCTGCGAAAACTCACTCTCAAAGGAAAAATCCACGAGCCACCAGCGCGGTTTCTCTGCTGTGGCCTTCTCGTCAAAATACTCTGATACCGGATCAAATTGTGTCGGGTCTGGATAAGGTTCACTCGCCACTTTTGCCACACCCACAACGCCGGGTGGTGACGCATTGCTATGATAAAATAACGCCAAATCCCCCTCGCGCATGTCGCGCCACATAAAATTTCTCGCTTGATAATTCCGCACACCACTCCACGGCTCCTGCTTCACCTTGCGCAGATCCGCAATGGAAAAAACATCAGGTTCACTTTTGATCAGCCAATAATTCATGTCGCGACACCTTAAATTCTCTAATGAAGAATCTCAATGCATAAAAATTCATGAACTTGCCTCAATTCATCCCTTGCCAAATCGATAAACCTATTCTAAGCAGTGCTCGCCGATGAAAAAAACAAATCTCCTCCACCTTGCCATGATTGTTTTCGTGGTTCTGTCTAGTTGTGCAGATAAAAATATCATGCCTAACCAGACAAGTGGCGATCCCAAGCAATTCAAAAATCCCTACCCCGTGGGCAGTTACGAACATTTCACTGCGGAACCTACCTACCCAAAGACATATAACATTTACAAAAATTCCGAACTTTTAGCGCAGACGGATGAATCAAATTCGCAACTTGTCCTCGATTTAGGAAAACAACGGGGGTTGTTAATGAACGGCGATATAGTCGTGATGGACTATCCGATTTCGAGCGGGCGCAGCAGTCATCCCACCCCAAAAGGGAATTTTGCCATCCTCGAAAAAACCGTGGATAAAAAATCAAATACCTACGGCATTATCTATGATGTGGACAACAAAGTCGTGAACCGCGATGCTGATATTCGTACAGATGTGGTGCCAGAAGGTGGGCGCTTTGAGGGGTCGCCCATGAGATATTGGATGCGATTTACCTACGATGGAGTAGGGCATCACATCGGCAAAGTCCCACGTTACCCAGCTTCCCACGGTTGCATTCGTGGCTATTACACCGCCATGCCTATCGTTTTCAGTAAAGTAAAAGTCGGCACTCGCGCCACGATTCGCTGAAGCGACAATTATCGATCCAATCGTTGCATAAGCTCCTCGCGCATGGCAGGCAGATGGCCAAAAAGTTCTGCCAATCTTTGTATGGATGGTGCGGAAGTATCATTGACACCATGAATGCGTGTCAGTTCACGTTCAAAAAAGTGCATGCTCCGCCGCGTCGGTTCTTTCTCTGATAGGTGATCAAGTCCACGATTGAGTAAATCAAAAGTTGCCGCATCCGGGTGCTCCGGTTCAGAGATTTTCTCGATCCAAGCACAAAAAAACGCCGCCATGAGCGTAGTCGTATAAGTGCGCCTGAGTCCTTCACGATAGTTTTCCACATGGACTTCTTTTAACGTATGGAGGGTTCCGGACTTGGCACGCTGCCACGTGAGATTGGCGCGATAAAATAAATCAATTTTCCCAGAAAACGGGCTTGAACTGCGTCTGGCACCTTTCGCCACGGTCTCGACTAGGCCATGCTCAAGCGTCCACCAGCGAATGATGGAACTTGTATCGGTCAGCCGCGTCACCCGTAAAATGATACCTAGTGATTTTTCCTGCAACTTGGAACGAGGGTTGAAATAGGAGTCAAATCAATCGGCGAAAACGGCAGAACGATTTTATCGTAAAGGAATAAGATCGGGTTTTTCGGTAGAAGCTTCAATGGCGGCGATTGTATCGCGCACGCATTTTGCCTTTTGAATCATCAAATGCTTCGGAAAATCTGGTTCGTCCTTTTCAAAATAGTTGGCGATTTTTTCCATTTCAGGAATGAGCGGTTTGGCATGAGCACCATAGGTAAGAAGGATCTTCATGATTTCCCCTGTGCGCTTCTCGCTAGCCCACTGGTTTTGGTCGCGAGTATATGTTACACATGCGGCCATGCCCTCTCGAATTTTATGCTTAGCCATGATGCGTAATCCTTCTATGCGAACTTCGTCGGCAAACATTTCGCCACTCGGTGCGGGCTTCGTGATCGCATCCATTACGAATGGCAATAGCGGGCGAATTTGTTCATACGTGAGTTTTTGATAAATGGATGATACGCTCGACCTTGCGCGTCCATCTTGATTTTGTAAACCCATACGAATCGCGGCGTCCAGAGCCTGTTTATCGACACCCTGAAAATCACTTCCTAAAATGCCCCGGCCTGTGAACAAATGAAAACACAGGTAACGTTGTAACATTCCACGGGGATCATTTTTGAGATCGACTTCAACCATCATTTTGAGTAGCCGAGGGATGGCACGTTTTGCCGGTGCACCAATCGCGGTTAGGGCTTCTGCCGCTTTGATGCGCAACCAAAGATCTTTCTGTTCTAACAAAACAAGCAAGGGATCAACTGCGGCGGCAGCGCGTTGGCCGATATGGCATATCGCTTGGCAAGCACCAAGCTGGGACTCCCTTTTTTTTGAGGAAAGCAGTGCGACTACGGCATCCACAGGTGCTGCTTTGCGTTTGGCTAGAGCGGAGGCAGATCTTTCTCTGACCACTGGCGACCAGCTCGATAAGGCGCTAAGGAGATCTTCATCGGATAACTGGCCGTAAGCGAAATCGCGATGTTTGTTCGACCAGCCACGTCCGTCATTGATCAGACTTTGAGCCTTTTCTGAATCGATCTGTGTGGCGAGGTTTCTCCCTTTTCCTGTGAGATAAAGTTTTTTTAACGGCATGGCATAAGCCAGTAAAATCGCTCCCGTACTATCCCATCCACGGTAGCTATCAAAATCCGGCTCTGGTGGGCCCTGATGCACAAAACTGCCATCGGGCTGGCGAGCGAGATCAAAGTACCAACTGCCATACTCTTTCATCCATGCACCCGTAGCTTGAGCGCCAGACTGTGCGACACCCGGCATGGCCCAGAGAATGTTGAAATAATTTCCCGTATGACCTGTGTCACGCTCGGCTCCGTAACATGCGACACTCATGTGAGAGAAAAACTCCGCCCCGGGCTTCTCCCCTAGCAGTTGAAATAATACTGCTGCCATGCCACATTTGCCATTATCATCATGATTTTCAATCCAAACATCGTGATCGCCATAAGGGACAGCCCCTTTGCCAATGTAAAAACGCAGCAGCTTGGCACTTAAATCGATCGACTTCGTAACGGCCGCATCATTTACCCCCGCTTGCTTGGCTAAAATAAGCGAAATCGTGAGAGGAATCCCAGGAGAATTCATCATCCCGTAGCCAAAAAGTCGGCCATCTGGCTTGGCAAAACGATGCCCCCATGAACCGACCGCGCTTTGGCTCTTCGCCGCCTCTAAGGCTAAGCGCCGCAACCCCGGCAACACACTTCGATCTTGGGTGAGCAAAATATATTCGGAAAGAAAAAGCATCGTATATCCATAACGCCATGTTTGAAAGCCATCGCCCTGTAAATCTGCGGCCCAATGCGCTTCTTTTTTGAGTAATGGCAAGTATTGCGGGTCACCACTGGCCAATAGAGCGAGCGCATTGATCGAGCGAACAATGGGGTCATTTCGATCGGCGGTAGATTCGATTTTTTTTGCTAGAATTTTGCAACCTTCCTCGAGAATACGTTTTGATTTTTCGCAAGCAAAGGGAGCAGTGCTCGCGTAGTCGCCTTTTACGGGAAGTTTGATTTCCACTTCTTCCGATTTTCCCTCGCGCCAACGTGTGACAACGAGTTTGCCGGCTCCCGCCGTAGATTCTGCTTGGGTTATAGCAATGCCAAATTCCGAACGCGGTTCTTTGGTAAACATTTTACCCGCCACTCCCAGAATCACATCGCCCGTCGCAATGACACCATCCGCTGGAGAGCCATCTTGCACTTGGGTGATTTTTATTTGTCGAGCATCAGTCGTCATCATTTTATCGCTGTAGATCCAACCCCTCAGCCCAGTAGGACCAAGATTCCAGTCTTTCTTGGCATTTGCTGGTATGGGATCGCCATTCGTAAAGTCGGGAATGGACATCGAGCGATTGCCACCAGCCGCAAAACACGGAGATAAGCATGCAAAAGAGGTGAGGCAAAAAATGATGGCGAGTGTATTTTTTTTCATAGATAAGGAAAATCGTCGAGTCTGAGCAACGCAAAGAATATCGCACAGCATGTTACGAACATGAATCCAAGGAGCTTGCAGCGATTTTCCCTTTGAGCGAAAAAGGACGACTAAGGTTTTCCCTGCGAAGCGCAGAAAATGGGGTATTTGACCATCATCGGAGCATCGCCACTGCTCTTTTCAGGCATTCGCCAAATTTTTCCACTTCATCCAGCGAATTATACATGGCAAAGGAAGCGCGCGTCGTCCCTGTGATCCCAAATCGATGCATTAGCGGCTGGCAGCAATGATGCCCCGTCCGTACAGCTACACCCATTTGATCTAAAAAAGTCCCTAAATCATACGCATGCACTCCTTCCACGGCGAAGGATAAGGCTCCACAACGATTCGGCGGCCCGAACATTCGCAGTCCTGAAATCCCCGCAAGTTTCGTCTCCGCCGCTCGCATCAGCGCATTTTCGTGTGCCTGAATCTTTTCCAACCCCACTTCATTGACAAAATCACATGCTGCCGCCAACGCAATTCCACCCTCGATGTTCGGCGTGCCCGCCTCGTAGCGAAACGGCGGCTCATTGTAGGTCGTCCCCTCAAACCGCACCTCCTTGATCATCTCTCCTCCCCCGCGATACGGAGGCAACGTGGCCAACAAATCATACCGCCCCCACAAAACTCCAATGCCCGTTGGCGCATACACTTTATGCCCAGAAAATGCCAGCATATCGCAGCCGATCTCTGCCACATCAATCTTCAAGTGCGGTGCCGCCTGCGATGCATCGACCACTACAGTGACACCGCGCGATTTCGCTTCTTGCACATACGATTTCACCGGGTTGACCGTGCCAAATGCATTAGAAATCCAAGTAATCGATAAAATTTTCGTCTTCTCTGACAAATACGGCAGCACCGACTCAGGCAAGCTCCCATCCTCATTGCACGGGATCACCCGCAGCACCGCACCGCGCCGTTCGCAGATCATTTGCCAAGGCACAATATTTGAATGATGCTCCAAGGTTGAAATCAACACTTCATCTCCTTCGCGCAAATCATCACCTAGGGTAAAAGCCGCCAAGTTCAGTGAATCCGTAGCCCCACTAGTAAAAATCACCTCCCGTGCATCGCCAGCACCAATGTATCGAGCCACTGTTTCACGCGCCGCTTCATGTGCCGCAGTCGCTTCGCGTGCTAACAAGTGCGTGCCGCGATGAATATTCGCATTATATTCTTCGTAATATCGTCGTGATACATCCAAAACCGTATGCGGCTTTTGCGTGGTCGCTGCATTGTCAAAATAAATAATTTCGCTGCCATTTACAGCACGAGACAAAATAGGAAATTCTTTACGAATGGTTGCAAGTTCGATCACGCCGAATAACTTGCCTAGAAAGGAAATATTTTCCACTCTCAATCCATTTTATTTTTATCATGCTCCAAAATAGACCGAAAAAATCGTCGATCGGTAGAATAATATCGCCAAAAAATCCCAAAAAAATGTAAAAAACACACCGATTTTCTTAAAAAACTCAAGGATTTTCCAAGAATGATAAAAAAATAGTAAAAAAATCAAATTAATGCTTGCAATGAATTCGGAAAAATGAAGAATTCGCGCCCCACATCGCGCTCCGCTACGAACTTTCCAAGGAACTAGCAGCGCTTCATCAAACTTTTGCTATCGGGTGCAGCTCCGGAAAACAGGCTCCTGCGAAGAATTTCGCGGCTTGGCGGACTTGTCCCTAATAGCAGACACCATCAACCACAACGCAGGAATCACATGCCGACCATCAACCAACTAGTTCGCAAAGGGCGCAAAACACCCGTGGACAAGTCAAAATCTCCCGCTCTCGCCAACTGCCCAGCACGCCGCGGCGTATGCTTGCAGGTGATGACACGCACACCGAAAAAGCCTAACTCCGCTCTCCGGAAAGTAGCTAAAGTGCGCCTCACCAATGGCTTCGAAGTCATCGCTTACATCGGCGGTGAAGGACACAACCTCCAAGAACACTCCATCGTGCTTGTTCGTGGTGGTCGTGTAAAAGACCTTCCCGGTGTGCGTTACCACATCGTCCGTGGTGCTCTCGATACCCTTGGCGTGGACAAACGTCGTCAAAGCCGTTCCAAATACGGTGCCAAGCGTCCGAAACCAGGTCAACCCGCCGCTGCCGTTAAAGGCAAAGGCAAGAAGTAATCCGCCCTTTCATTTCACTAACTAATTACTCACCATGTCACGTCGTAAAAGAGTTTTCCACAAGCCAGAGAAACGCGATCCCCGCTATGATAGCTCTCTCGTAGGCAATCTCATCTCCAAAGTTATGCGCGACGGCAAGCGCGCTCTCGCAGAACGCATCGTTTATGCTGCCATTGATCGCGCTAGCGAAGGTGCTGACACGATCGACCCGCTCGAAGTCGTTACCCGCGCCATCGAAAACGCTAAACCTCGCGTGGAGGTAAAATCCCGCCGCGTTGGTGGCGCGACTTATCAAGTTCCACTTGAAGTGCCTGCAGCTCGCTCTGAGGCACTCGCAATGCGCTGGCTCATCAACTACGCCCGCAATCGTAAAGGTACTCCCATGCACGTGGCTCTCGCGAACGAACTCAAAGATGCCGCGAACAACCAAGGCAACGCCGTTCGCAAACGCGATGACGTTCATAAAATGGCACAAGCAAACCGCGCTTTCGCCCACTTCCGCTTCTAATTTTTTCTTGTTGTCCCAACTGTTTCATGTCCGCTAACCCGAATAGCCCAAATCGCCTTTATCCGCTGCAACGCACGCGGAACATCGGCATTTGTGCGCACATCGATGCGGGCAAAACCACTCTTACAGAGCGCATCCTTTTCTACACCGGCATGATTCACAAAATCGGTGAAGTTCACGACGGTGCTGCCACCACGGACTGGATGGAACAGGAAAGAGAAAGAGGCATTACGATCACTTCCGCCGCCGTAACCACCGAATGGTGGCAACGCAAGGAACAAGATGTTTGCAAGCTTTACTCCGAGGAGAAAATGCGCATCAACATCATCGATACTCCAGGCCACGTGGATTTTACAGCCGAGGTCGAACGCTCCTTGCGCGTCCTAGACGGCACAATCGTCGTCTTCTGCGGCGTTGCAGGCGTCCAGCCGCAAACTGAAACAGTCTGGCGTCAGGCGACGAAATATAATGTTCCGCGCATCGTGTTCGTGAACAAAATGGATCGCACCGGAGCTAATTTCCAAGCTGTTTTTGAGGAAGTTAAAGAAAAACTTGGTGCCAACGCCGTTCGAGTTCTGATTCCCATCGGCTCCGAAGATCAACTCAAGGGACAAATCGACGTAGTTAATCAAAAGGCCGTTTATTATTCTGACGACGATAAATTCGGTTCAACCTACACGGTGACCGATCTCGATCCCGCTCTGAAAGAAATCGCTTCTGCCGCGTATGCAGAACTCCTCGATGCCGTAGCAAGTGTCGATGAGCAAATCGGCGAAAAATTCCTCATGGAAGAGCCAATTTCCACTCAGGAACTCAAAGCTGGTCTCCGCAGAGCTACCATCGCCAACCTCATCGTCCCCGTCACTGGCGGCTCCGCTTTCAAGAACAAAGGTGTCCAATACCTACTCGATGCTGTTGTTGATTACCTCCCCAATCCACTCGACATCCCACCTGCCATCGGCATGGACCCCGATAACGAAGATCGCAAGATCGAGGTCCATACCGACGACACTGAAAAATTCTGCTCCCTCGCATTTAAGCTGTGGGCCGATAAATTCGTCGGAAAACTCATTTTCTTCCGCGTCTATTCTGGTTGCGTCCGCAAAGGAGATACCGTTTACAATCCTCGCACCCGTCGCTCCGAGCGCATCGGTCGTTTGATTCAGATTCAAGCCAACGAGCACAAAGACATTGACGCTTGCTACGCAGGTGACATCGCTGCCATGGTCGGGCTCAAAAACGTTACTACTGGTGATACACTTGCCGCCGAGAAGCACGATGTTGTTCTCGAGCCACCCACTTTCCCCGATCCTGTGATTTCTATGGCCGTTGAGCCAAGGACGAAAGCGGATCAAGAAAAACTTGCCGTGGCTCTCGCCCGCCTTTCTGAGGAAGACCCGACCTTCATGGTTAAGACCGATGAAGAAACTGGGCAAACCATCATTTCTGGCATGGGCGAATTGCACCTCGAAATTATCGTCGATCGCCTTCGCCGCGAATTCAAAGTCGAGGCTAACACCGGTGCCCCACAAATTGCCTACCGTGAAACGATTACTTCCCCCGCCGATGCCGAAGGCAAACTCGTCAAACAATCGGGCGGTCGCGGGCAATACGGTCACGTTCGCCTCACCGTTACCCCAAATGATAAAGGTAAAGGTCTCACCATCGAAAACAAAATCGTCGGTGGGGAGATTCCCAAGGAATACGTAAATGCCGTAATGAAGGGCGTGTCCGAAGCAATGTCGAACGGCATCATTGCAGGCTACCCTGTCATCGACGTACATGTTGACGTTCTCGGCGGTTCCTACCACGAAGTCGATTCTAACGAAAACGCTTTTACCATGGCTGCCATTTTCGCCATGAAAGAAGGCTTCAAAAAAGCCAAGCCCATCCTCCTCGAACCCATCATGGCCGTTGAGGTAAGCACACCAGAAGATTATCAGGGCGATGTCATGGGTGACCTGAATCGTCGCCGTGGCCAAATCAAAAACATGGATTCCAAGAGTAACCTCGCCGTGATCCGCTGCGATGTTCCCCTCAAGGAAATGTTTGGCTACTCCACCGCAGTGCGCACCCTTTCTTCAGGTCGCGCTTCCTATTCCATGACACCATCCCATTTCGAACAAGTCCCCAACAACATTGTCGATGAAATCGTCAGTGAACGCGGCGGGCAACGATACTGAACCACTACTAACCACCACCTCACCCTACCTTTATGGAAAACCAAAAAATACGCATCCGTCTTCGCGCCTTTGATCATCGCGCCGTCGATAAATCTGCCGCTGAAATCGTCGAGACCGCCAAGCGCACCGGTGCCAAAGTATCCGGGCCAGTGCCTCTACCCACCCGCATCGAAAAATTCAGCGTGAACCGCTCCGTTCACGTGAACAAAAAATCAGCGGAACAATTCGAAATCCGCACTCACAAGCGCCTGCTCGATATTCTCGATCCAACATCACGCACCGTTGACGAGCTCAAAAAACTCAACCTTCCCGCTGGCGTGGATATTTCCATCCGCATCTAATTCATTAACCACAGCAATACTTAACTAACTACTCTTATGCCATTAGGAATTCTCGGTAAAAAAATCGGCATGACTCGTCTTTTTGACGAAAAGTCACAATCCATGATACCCGTCACTGTGGTTGACGTGAAGGATAACACCTTCCTCCAAGAAAAAACCATCGAGAAAGATGGTTATCGCGCCATCCAAGTCGGGTTCGACACACAAGCCAAGGAATCACGCTCGAATAAAGCTGCCATCGGTCACGCCAAAAAAGCTGGCTCACCCGTGAAACGCCAAATTCAAGAGTTCCGCCTTTGCAGTGGTGATACCCTGCCCGAAGCTCACCCCGGTGCAGAACTTTTCACCGTTGGTCAATTTGTCGATGTAATCGGCACCACCAAAGGCCATGGCTTCACCGGCGTTGTAAAACGTTACCAATTCGGCGGTCTGCGTATGACCCACGGCTCTATGATGCACCGCAGAACGGGCGCTATCGGTTGCCGCTCCACACCAGGTCGTGTTTGGAAAAATCAAAAAATGCCAGGTCACGACGGTGCTGCACAGCGCACTGTGCAAAACCTACAAGTTGTCGCCGTTCGTGCAGAAGATGGTGCCTTACTCATCTCTGGAGCAATCCCAGGTGCCAATGGCAGCTACGTAACGGTTCGCCCTGCTAAGAAGAAAAAATCAGCATAATCCGCTGGCTCCATCATCCCTACGTAATATCGTAACCTTCCTTTGATTATGTCATCTACTACACTTACACTCGCTGCGGCAGAAGCTGCTTCGCTCGTCCTCGCCCCAGAGGATAAGGGCAACCAAGCAGTTCACGACCTCGTAACTGCTTACCGCGCCAATCGTCGCACTGGCTCCGCCAACACCAAAACTCGCGGCGAAGTCCGCGGCAACAACAAGAAAATCTACAAGCAAAAAGGCACCGGTGGCGCACGCCACGGCGACAAACGCGCCCCCATCTTCGTCGGTGGCGGTGTGGTCTTCGGCCCACGTCCTTGTGACTACTCGAAAAAAGTCACCAAATCGACTCGCAAACTCGCATTGCGCCGCGTTCTCGGTGATGCCGTCCGCTCTGAGTCGATCAAAACAATCGATTCCTTCACCATTACCGATGGTAAAACCAAATCATTTATAGCCGCGGTCGCCGCACTTTCCAGTGCCCGCCGTATCCTTATCGTTGCTGATTCTTTCACTGACGAAACCTACCTCGCAGGCCGCAACGTGCAAAACGTGCTGCTCATGACCACAGCAGAACTCAACGTTGAGCATCTTCTTCTCAACAACGACATTTTCCTCGTCGGCTCTGCTCTCACAACACTCGCCACACGCACCGCCTGATCCACTAGCCATGAAAGACCTTTTCCACGTAATTAAAAACGTCCGCATGACGGAGAAAGCCACCTACCTGAACGAACTCAATAACGAAATCGTTCTCGATGTGGATCCTAGCGCGAACAAGATCGAGATTAAAAAAGCCGTCGAAACTCTCCTCGGTAAAAAAGTCTCCGATGTCCGCACCATCAACTGCAAAGGCAAGGCTAAGCGCCGTCGCCGTGCTGATGAAGGCCGCACGAACCACATCAAGAAAGCTGTCGTCCGCCTGCAAGAAGGCGAAAAACTCGATCTTGTTTAATCCTCACCTCTTTAACCGCAGACATCCACTGCCCTCATCAAACTCGAACCATTCTTGAGTCATGGCCCTAAAAGTCTTTAAACCACACACACCATCCGCACGCTACAAGCAGCACCCAACTTTCGAGGAAGTTACCAAACACTCTCCCGAAAAATCACTGCTCAGCCCTATCAAACGCTCTGGCGGACGCAATAACACTGGTCGCATCACTTGCCGTCACGTAGGCGGTGGCGCAAAACGTCACTATCGTTTGATCGATTTCAAACGCAATAAAACTGATATGGCAGCCACTGTCGTCGGTATCGAATACGATCCGAACCGCACTTGCCGCATTGCGCTGATTCAATACACCGACGGCACCAAGAGCTACATTCTTGCCCCAGTCGGTCTCGAAGTCGGTGGCTCTGTCATTTCCTCTGTCAAAGCCGATCCTAAGCCAGGTAATGCAATGCCATTGAAAAATGTTCCACTCGGCACCGTGATTCACAATATCGAACTTCTTCCGGGCACAGGAGGTAAAGTCGCACGTGCTGCTGGTCAGCAAGCGATCCTATCCAACCGCGAAGCAGGTTTTGCTCTCGTCAAAATGCCCTCTGGCGAAATTCGTAAGTTCCACGAAAACTGCCTCTGCACCGTTGG
>CAMAYN010000044.1 GCA_945862285.1 Akkermansia muciniphila
GAACCTTTCATCCAGTAATTGTACATTCCGAGTAAATTGACAATCAGCCAACCAAGCCAGTTATCCATGCGTTTGCGGACTTGGAGAAACTGGGCAAAATAATTTAATACCGTGCTAGCCGCATCCGTCCACAGCAATGATGGCTTGGGGATCCAAGCAACTTGTTGCGATAAATACTGCACACCTAAGCCCCAAACCAAAGTGGCGAGGAGGGCGGCGACCACTAGCTGAAATTGCTGTGTTTGCGTAAGCCAACTCGGCTGAATTTTTCCCTTTTCTTGGTCAGATGTTTTCCATGATCGCCAGCAGTAAAGTTGGATGGGGATGTAGGAAATGTAGAGGATGGCATCGGAAATCAGTTGCCAGCGGAAATACGCAAGCCATGCGGAAATCGCCGCCCACAAAATGCCCAGCGGCCAACCGAGAGCATTTTGTCGGGCGATTAAAATCACGCTGAGAACAGCCGCAATGGTGGCGATGATTTCTTCCGTCGGTAGTGATTGCAGTTGTTCCCAGATCATGACTCGCGTGAATTACTGTTAGAAATCGCGACGCACCGTGATGCCGATTTGTTGCGGCTGTGCCAGTGATTCAAATCGTTCGTTATTGTACAATGGATCGCGATTGCCGAAGAAGAACACCCGCTGCGCATATCGTTCATCCAGCAAATTTCTCACCCACAGACTGATGGTCCAATCATCCTTGGTGTAACCCACACTGGCGTTGACATTAAAGAAGGCATCGCGCTTTTGTGCATGATCGTTCGACTCAAAGAAATCGCTTCGTCCCGTCAGATCAAGTGTGCTAAAGAATCCGCATTCGTGCTGGTAGCGCGTGCCGAAAGACCACGAATACGCCGGTGTCGCGGCTAGTTCACGACCTCCACCCGTAGCGGTTGTCGGCAGGGTGAAGGCATCGATTTCCGAGGACATCAAGCCAATCGTGTTGTAGAACGATAACTCACTTGTCGCTTGCAAGTTTGATTCAATTTCCACGCCGGTAATGTGCGAATCGCCCGCGTTGGTTTCTGCAAAACTAAATGTGCCGCCTACGCCATCGGAATAGCGCACTTGCGTGTTTTTTCTTTGTAGATAGAAACCTGTGAGAGCGGATGTGAGTTTGCCATCAAACCAATTTCCTCTTACGCCGATTTCATAGTTCCATAAGTTTTCCGTGCCGATGGTTAATGGATCGGTAGCGGGATTGATTTCGCGCGCATCGACGTTAAGACCGCCCGCTTTGTAGCCACGGGCAACGGAGGCAAAACCTAGCAATTGGTCGGAAATGTCATGCTCATACGTGAACTTGCCGCCAACCATCGTATCGGAGAACTCAGGGGAAAATGACCTAGGAATCGTAGGCGCTAGCGTATCGGCAGACGCATCGACATGCTCCGTGCGCAAGCCAAGAATGAGGCGATCTTTCTTGGTGAGATCATGTCCTGCTTGACCAAATAGGGCGTAATTTTTCGAGGTGAAATCTGTCAGCAATCGCGACGTAATGCCACCAGATCCACGCCGATACAGACTATCTTCACTGGTCACACCAACGAATGTTCCCAAGGTCCAACGATCAATCAAACCCAACACACGCGGGGCTTCTTTTTTTGAATCCAGTCGGAATTCTTGCGCGAAGTTGCTCCGCTCTCGCCCAAGGTCGCTAAAGCCATCGTAGGATGCCGCCGTCCAGTCTTCGTCATAACTGTAAATCGAGTCGGTGTGCGTGGCCGAGGTGATGGATGTGAGTTTGACATTTTCCCATCCATCATACGTCACGCGCACACTTCCACCGAGAGAACGCTGGAAATCACGCCCTGGCTGATTGCTGAAAGTATTGAAACCGCTGTTGTCCAAATCAAATTCATCGTAACCGTTATCTAAGTAGGCATGAAAAATCGTGGTATCCACGCGCAAACCACGATTGGGATTCCATGTTAAGCGAAAGCGTGATGTCCATTCATCTGTGGCATTGGTATCGCGATCCAGCGTCAAATTTCTTCTAAATCCATCATTTTGATTTTGATAGATCGAAAAGCGGAACATCAACTCCTCTGGATTTCTCTGCAACAGCGGCCCACCAAAAGCTAAGCCTCCGGCAAATAAGCTATCTTGCCCCGCAGTCACCTCGGTTCTTCCTGTCCAATACGGCGTCGGTGCTGAGGAGGTCATTCGCACCATGCCGCCGGCTGCATTGACGCCAAAAGCACCTGCCTGCGGGCCACGGAGAATTTCTACCTGCTGCATATCGAAGGCACTCGCCACGGAGGCAATGCCGGTAAAATCAATATCATCGACTAAAAATCGTACCGCGAAGTCTGGTGTTTCGCCTTCAAATTGCGAATTCTCGCCCATGCCGCGCAACTGGAAATTCCTTGGTCGCGATGTGCCACCACTGAAGGTCAAATTCGGTGTGCGCTCGAGCAAATCACCAAAGTGCCGAATATTCGGATTTTTCAGAGCTTCCGTATCAAATACCGTCACGCTCGCCGGAATATCCGTCAGTAACGATTCCCACAAATCGCCCGTAACGACGATCTGCTTCATTTCCTCAGCTTCCGCTGGTTTCTCACTTTTCTTTTCCGGATCCTCCTCGGCCAAGCCATGGGTGATCGGTAAAAGTGCCATGCTACTCATAAGGAGTAACTTCATTTTGCTTGCTGTATGGTCTAACATATTTTGCTTTGGTGTATTATGTAAGATCCACACCTATAAGCAGCCTGTAAGACAACAACCACATGAAGCGAACGAAGAAATTCTTTTCCCACGATTCTCCCATGCATGATCGATGTTCTTCTCGACTTCCTACGGCGGTGCGAACCGCATCAGGTTCCAAGGGTCCTTCGATCGAAGTCTCAGCGAGATTCCTTTGCAGAAACACCGCACCCCTGTCAAGATTGCGAGCGCACCATAAGCCCAGCCATCAATGAGTCAAGATGAATTTTTGGAATGAAAAATCTCAGGTTTCCCATTGATCATAAGGTAGGCTGACAGAATCCGCGACTCTACAACTGCTATGGATTCAATGAAACGGGAATGCCTGTTCGATGGTGAATTAGTGGCTGGCGCAAGCTGTTCCGAATCGTCTCTTCATCCACTCCAGGGCCGATGAATACCGCAGCAGGTGCCATGCCTTGTTGGTATTGACATTTCATCAATCTCGGCGCCTCAAGAGGATCATCGGTACGCTGAAAATAGACCATTTCTGTCTCGGAAATACGAGCGAGTCCTTTGATCCGAATGATCTCACGTGGTAAGTCGATGAGCCATTTTCGCAATTTCTCTTCTGACATCATCGGCGGCTCTACTTGCACAGCAATGTGCGGATGTTGGTGCGCCACGGGATTGGCGATTTCTGGCACTGGCAATTTTTCCATGAGATCTTTTTTGATCAAGAGCCGTACGATGTCATCACGGTCAAAAGAGCGCGCATGGGGATTTAATTTGGCTAAGTCCTCCCCCACCCTGCGGCGTTGTTTTTCCGAGGCTTTATCGCCACGGTTGAGAGTGACGATACTTGCCGTACGAACTTGCGCTCTCTCGGTTAGCTTGTCACCTGGTAGCCAACGCTTGCCCCAGCGCGATTCATTGATGACAGTGATCTGCGTCACCTTGCCAATCATTTCCCGCAGAGATGGTGTCAGCGTAAGTGTTTCAAGCAAGCGAAACGGATCAGTGGTGCCGTTTGCTTCCATGATAATCATGGAATTTTCAGAGCGCGGCACCGCAAGAATGGCGCGAATCAAACTGCTCGCATCATCGCAACAAACACAGCCAGCAGCTAATGTCTTAATCTCCGCACCCAGTCCTTGCAGTGTGTGTGCGTCAATCGCCGCATTCAAAAAATCGTTTAAAATGACGTACGGTCGATAATTTTCTGCGAGTAATGGCGGTAAAAGGTCACGAATCAATGTCGTTTTTCCGCTACCGAGAAATCCGGCAACAATGACGATAGGAATACGCATGGTAGATTCTGGTGACGACACAATGAGATGGATTGCAGTATCTTAGAGCCGTAATTGAAATACGCAAGTTACTAATCCTTCGATGACTTAGGATCCAAGGCATCGCGTAGTCCATCACCGAGGTAATTGAGGCATTGCAGCGTCATGGCAAAAATCACACCGGGAAAAATAATCAGCGAGGGATTGACGGTCATAATGTCCGCCCCCTCCTTAATCAGCACGCCCCATGAACTATTGGGGGCTTTGATGCCGAGTCCCAAAAAGGACAGTGTTGCCTCGAATAACATGATCGAAGGAATCGTCATCGTCGCATAGACAACAATCGGGCCGACCGTATTGGGAAGGATGTGGCGAAATAAAATACGAAAATCGCTAATTCCTAGGGAGCGCGCGGCTTCCACAAATTCGAGCTTTTTGACATTTTGCACTTGGGCGCGCACGATGCGTGAGATGGTCAACCATGATAGCGCGCCGATGGCGATGAAGAGAGGCACGAGGGAACAAAGAGGCTCAAGCCATGTGCGTACACGGTTGTCATCTTCGGCCGAAGCACCCTCAGATAAAACGAGTTGCACTGCCCATTCTGTTAAAACTTCCGTGCGCTCTTGTAAGATTTTTCCAATCAAGATCACAATCACCAAGAACGGCATGGCGTAGAGTATGTCCACCGTGCGCATCAGAATGGCATCCATTCGTTTACTGCCATAGCCCGCGACGGCGCCCCAAACAACGCCGATGACTACCGCGACGATGGTGGTCACAATCCCCACGGCAATGGAAATTCGCCCACCAAAAATCAGACGAGCCAGCAAATCTCTGCCTAACTGATCCGTGCCAAGCCAATGCTGAGCCGAGGGCTTGAGATTGCGGTCGAGGAGGTTACTTTCATTCGGATCTTGCAGAAGATTTGGGATAAATGGCACGACCAAGCAGATGAAAAATATGATCGCCAGGATCACGGCGGATAATACAGCGGCTCGATTTTTTTTCAGTCGCTGGTAGGCATCTGACCACAGGGAATGACCTTTTTCTATCGTTAATGACATGGCAGTGAAGGATGATCAGGAAGATTGACGTGCACGGGGATTTAGCCACGCGTTGAGAACATCAGAAAGGATATTGCCCAGTACAACAAGGGCACCAAAGAGCACAGCAATCGCGAGGATGACACCAACATCGTTTACTTCGATGGCCTTGATATAATGACTGCCCAGACCCGGCACCTGAAACACTGTTTCTATGATGACTGATCCCGCGATAATTCCAGCATATGCTGGCCCGATGTAAGCCACGACGGGAACCAGGCCACCACGAAGGCAATGCTTGATAAGGATCGACGATGAGGAGACACCTTTTGCGCGCGCCGTGCGGATAAAGTCTTGTGATAAAATATCTAGCATTCCGGCGCGGGTCATACGCGAGATGTAGGCCGCTACGCCTAAGGAAAGCGTGAGAACGGGGAGGACTAAGTCATCCAATCGCCCCGACTCCCAACCCATAGCCGGCAACCAGCGCAGATGCGAGCCGAAAAACTCTGCTAGCAAGGGCCCTGAAACAAACGATGGCACACAGAGACCAATCATCGCAAATGCCATCAGCCCAAAATCCCATAGAGTATTGCGACGTGCCGCAGAAATCACGCCGATGGGAATGCCTACGGCAAGAGCGATCACCATGGAGCAGGTACCGATGATGAAGGAAACGGGAAAGGATTGTTTAATGATGTCTAATACAGGGCGGCCTTCGAGCCGAACGGAATACCCAGGATCCCATTTGATGGCGAAGTTATACAACATGAGCGTGTATTGCGATATCACTGGCTTATCATAATTGTAATAAGCACGCATTTTCTGCTGCACTTGCTCTGGCATTGCTTTTTCCGATTGTATGGCATCATAAGGAAGGCTCTTGCAGAGGAAAAACGTCAGCGTAAAAAGCACGAATAGGACGAGTAGTCCTTGCACGAGTCTCTGTATAAACACTCCGATCATGGTTTCACCTCCTTGTTTTCGGCTTCTAAATCAATGCTAGTCCATGGATGATTATTAAGCATCAGCGGGTGCCAATTTTTCACGGATGGATCGAGCATGTAGAGGCTGGATACCCAAACGAGAGGTGCGATAGGCATTTCCTCCATGAAGAGTTTTTCCGCCTGCACGAAGTCCGCTAATCGTTCGGCCTCGCTTGTGCGCTGTGCGGCTTGTGTGAGTAGGGCTTCGAATTTTTCATTGCTCCATCCTGTGCAATTGTTACCATCGCCTTTTTTCCACATCAAGAGAAACGTGGTAGGATCTAAGTAATCGCCTATCCAACCAAGCGGCATGATGTCGTAATCGAGCTTCTGCATTGCTTGGATCGAACTCGCGTAATCCATGGATTGGATATCCACGCGCACACCCAAGTTTTTTTGCCACTGTGCCTGAATCGCCTGGGCGGCTAGAGCAACCTTGCCACTGGTTAAAATTTTATAACGGGGGAAATTTTTTCCTTCGGGAAAACCCGCTGCTGCCAGAAGTTTTTGCGCTTGTTGAGGATCAAAAGTAAATCCCGTTTCTGGCTTATAGTTGCCGAGATCGGGCGACATGGTATCGGCGGGCGTGTAACCCTCATAGACGCTTTTGCACAGCGCCTCGCGATCGATCGCCATGGCCAGAGCGCGCCGCACGCGCGCATCATCGAGCCCCTTCCGCTGCGTATTAAAGCGGATAAATTGTGTGCCCACATAAGGCTCGATACGCAATTCCTTGGGATGTGTTTGACCTAATTTCTGCAACATTTCCGCAGGCACGCGCTGCGTGATGTGAAGCTGTCCCGCGAGGTATGCACGAGTTTCGGTAGCTGGATTATCAATCGCAAAAAAGCGAATTCCTTGCAGTTTTACGTTGGCGGCATTCCAGTAATTTGGATTTTTTACCACATCGATATGGGAGTTCATTTGCCATGATTTGAGGGTAAATCCTCCATTGCTCACGAAATTTTCTGGCTCTGTCCATTTCGTATGCCGATCTGTCATTTTGCCGAAACGAAGGATGGTATGCTTGGGCACCGCAAACCAAGTGTAATGTCTCGTCAAATCAGGTAAAAACGGCACAGGCTCGCGCATCGTCAAGTGCAGCGTATGATCATCGACAGCCTTGACGCCGACTTCGGAAAATTCACTCATTTTCCCTTCATTGAAGGCTTGCGCGTTTTTTAGGAAATGTAACATCGACGCATAAGGCGCGGCGGTATCAGGATGCAACATGCGATGATACGCAAAGACAAAATCATGCGCCGTCAGCGGTTTTCCATCGCTCCAAACGCCATTCTTGCGCAATAGAAACGTCCATTCCGTGAAGTTCTCGTTATGCGACCATGATTCGGCGGCGCCGGGCGGCATCGCAGTATCGCTCTTTGCATCATCGGCCACCAAGCCTT
Source organism: Akkermansia muciniphila (assembly GCA_945862285.1). Taxonomy (GTDB): domain Bacteria; phylum Verrucomicrobiota; class Verrucomicrobiia; order Verrucomicrobiales; family Akkermansiaceae; genus UBA956. Next base: position 7,379 of record CAMAYN010000044.1, read on the forward strand.
CCATAAGAGCGGTGATGATGCGACTCTCAATGACGCCCGTGACGAGTTGAGGATCCAGTGCTTTTGGCTCGCCGCCATTCGCCACCAACAAGGTTTTCTGTTTCGTGTAGCGAGCCGTTTGCGTTTCTTTTTGACAACAGACCACGCAGCAGCAGGCTAAAGAGAATAAAAGATAACGAAAAATCACGACGCGCAAAGTTCTACAAAAATGTAGTACTTTGCAAGTCAGATCATTGAAAGATTCGGCAATCGTAAAAATCGATCCAACAATTATTACCGTTGACGAATGAACTACGAGTTTGAACTTGACTCGAATCCCGGATTTCTCATGAATTTCGCCATGACACGACTATTGTTATTTTTGCTGTTGCTCGGATTTTCCTACGGTCAAACAGGAGCCAAAGACCAAGCAACACTGCTCGCCCAATTAGCCGATAAGAAAAAACCGCTTACATGGGTCATCACTGGTGACTCGATCACGCACGGTGCCTGGTTTACCAATGGCGGCAGATCGTATCCGGAACATTTGGCAGAACGCGTGCGCGGCGAAATGAATCGCTTCCGTGACTTTATCATCAACACCGGCATTTCTGGCGAGGTATCGACCGGGCTCCTGAAAGACTTTGAATGGCGAGTGCTACGCTTTAAACCCGATGTGGTATCGATCAACCTTGGCATGAATGATTGCGTGAGATTGCCCGTGGAGCAGCACAAAAAAGAAATGCAAGAAATGATCGATAAAGCAAAAGCAGCAGGTGCCATCGTCATTCTTCATGCCACCAACACCGTTTATACGGAAAGTAAATATGCACAAAAACTTCCTCCCTTTATCGAGACCGTGCGGGCACTTGCGAAAGAAAACGACCTCATACTCGTTGATCACTATCGGAATTTCTCGGAGCATCAACAAGGAGCAGAAAAACGCGATTGGTTCGCAGATGCCATTCACCCTAACAGTTTAGGGCATGCTCACATGGCGGCTGAAATGTTTCGCAGTATCGGCATTTATGATCAAAAAAGCGAAACATGCAAACTCGCGAAATAAGCGGCGACATGACGAAGTCGATTCTCTTCCATTCATGCCATTAGAGGCACGAGAGAAACCATTTCTACTTCGGTAACGCAAAACCAAAGAAGCGACTGGCGTTACCGTAACAAATATCGACAACCATCGAACCTAACAGTTTCATATCGCGCGGCAACTCCCCTCGATCGACATCTTTACCAATCATATTGCACAGAATTCGGCGGAAGTATTCGTGACGTGTATAGCTCAGAAAACTGCGAGAATCCGTGAGCATGCCGACGAAGCGACTGAGCAGTCCGAGGTTCGAGAGGGCGTTGATTTGCCATTCCATGCCTTCCTTTTGATCGAGAAACCACCAACCACTACCGAATTGGATTTTTCCTGCAATCGTTCCATCTTGGAAATTTCCGACCATCGTCCCAAATAAATAATTATCCGCTGGATTTAAATTGTAGAGAATCGTTTTCGGCAATTGATTATCCTTGTCGAGGTCATCGAGGAATTTCGCCAAGCTCGCTGCTTGTGGGCGATCATCAATCGAATCAAATCCCGCATCGGGGCCAATGGCACGGAACAAGCGCGTATTATTATTTCTTCTCACGCCGATGTGAAGTTGCTTGGTCCAGCCTTTCTCTGCATCGAGCTTACCAAAATACAGCATCATATAACTGCGAAACTGTGCCGCTTCGCTAGGACTAACGACTTGGGCACTCAGGGCTTTGTCGAAAATAGCAGCAGCTTCCTCGTCTGTGCAATCCAGCGCATCCAAGGCACTCATGCCGTGATCCGACAAACGGGAACCCAAGGCGTGAAAATCATCATGCCGTTTTCGCAAAGCAGCTACGAGTCCATCGAACGAAGTCGCATCGACACCGCTTGTATTGGTGAGCTTTTCGACCCAGGCCCGAAATACCGCAGGTTGATCCACGGTAAAAACCTTGTCAGGGCGGTAGGTGGGATAGACCTTCGTGCGCAGATTCCCATCGTCGCGAATTTTTTCATGAAATTCAAGCGAATCGGCAGGATCATCCGTAGTGCAAACCACCTCCACATTGCTTTTTGTGAGCAAATGATGAACCGGCAGGTTTGGCAGTTGCGCATTTGCTTTTGCCCAAATCTCTTCCGCGCTGTTTTCATCCAGCAAATCATCGATCCCAAAATAACGTAGCAGTTCAAGATGCGTCCAGTGATAGAGGGGATTCCGCAACGCCTTCGCTACGGTGGCGGCAAAAGCCTGAAATTTCTCGCGCTCACTAGCGGCTCCAGTAAGGAATTTTTCATCGATCCCATTCGTGCGCATCGCCCGCCATTTGTAATGATCGCCCTCTAACCAAATTTGATGCAGGTTATCAAACACCCGATTCGCGGCAATTTGATCGGGCGGCAAGTGACAATGATAGTCAATGATCGGCTGGTTTTTCGCGTATTCGTGATACAACTCCTGAGCTGTATCTCCCTGTAGTAAAAAATTTTCCGTAATAAATGTTTTCATCGATTGCGCCATTGCTGCAAGCCCTTTTTGGACTTTGGGAAAATTTTAATCAAGCAGACTTTTTGTGAGAATCGTGCTCTACCGAAATTTCCCCTTCCAAATCGCAGAGCAAAAAACGCTTGCTCCTCACCGTCACTTCGGCAAGTTTGCGCCGGTTATTTCCATCATCCGTATTTCTATTCCCTTCCCGCCATGCTTGCCATTCAAAATCTCCGCGTCGAATACGGCGCCCGCGTTCTTTTCAGTGACCTCTCTTTCACCGTTCAGCCGAAAGAACGCATCGCCTTCGCAGGCCATAACGGCGCGGGAAAATCCACGCTGATGAAATGCATAGGCAATATCATCCAGCCCAGCGGCGGAAAAATCACCATGCCCAAGGGCTACCGCATCGGCTACCTCCCCCAGGAAGGCATTCACGTCAAAGGAATTTCCCTCTGGGACGAGACAGAATCCGCTTTCGCCGAGGCCGTCGCCATCCGCAAACGCATCGATGAACTCTCCGATAGCCTCGAGCACCTCGACCCGCGCTCCTCGCCTTTCAGCGAATGCCTTGAAGAAATCGGCAACCTCGAAATCATGCTCGATGCCTATGATCCCGCCCGCATGAAACCTCGCATCCAAGCAGTCCTCACCGGCCTTGGGTTTAGCGAAAGCGACTTCGATCGCGATTGTGGTCACTTCTCCGGCGGCTGGCAAATGCGCATCGCCATGGCCAAACTCTTCCTCCAAGCCCCCGAATGCCTGCTTCTCGACGAGCCCACCAACCACCTCGACATCGATTCGCAGGCATGGATGGAAAACTACCTTGTCAACTACCCCGGCTCCATCCTCCTCATCTCCCACGACCGCTCCCTCCTCGACACCCTCTGCACCCGCACCATCGCCTTCCACAAAGGCCGCGCCGAAGAATACGCCGGAAATTACTCCTACTTCGAACGCGAAAGCGTCGTCCGCCGCGAGAATCTCGTCCGCGCCTACGAAGCACAGCAAAAGGAAATCGCCAAAACCCAAGAATTCATCGATCGCTTCCGCGCCTCCGCCAACAAAGCCACCCTCGTCCAATCGCGCATCAAGCAACTCGCCAAAGTCGAACGCATCGTCATCGAGGCCGAAGACCCTGTCGTCAACTTCCGCTTCCCACCCCCACCCTCCTCCGGCCACTCCGTCGCCAAGCTCGAACGCTCCAGCAAACGCTTCGGCAATCACACCGTCTTTGAAAACTTCGACTTCGAGATCACCAAAGGCGAAAAATACGCCATCGTCGGCCCCAATGGCGCAGGGAAATCCACCTTCTGCAAGCTCATCACCGGCCAAGATGACCCCACTGATGGCGAATTCACCCTCGGCCTACGCGTCGCCCTCTCCTACTTCTCGCAAAACCACGCCGACGAACTCGACCCAAACAAAACCATCCTCGAGACCGTAGAAGAAACCGCCACCCGCGAGGCCGCACCACATTGCCGGAACCTCCTCGGCTGCTTCCTCTTCCGCGGTGACGATGTCTTTAAAAAAATCGGCGTCCTATCCGGCGGTGAGCGCTCCCGCGTCGCCCTCGTCCGCATGCTCGTCCAGCCCGCCAATTTCCTCATCCTCGACGAGCCAACCAACCACCTCGACATGCAATCCCAAGGCGTACTCCAACGCGCCCTCGTCGCCTACCCCGGCACCGTGCTCATCGTCTCCCACAACCGCGATTTCCTCGATCCCCTCGTCCACAAAACCATCGAGTTCCGCCCCGGTCGCAAGCCCACCCTCTACCCTGGCAACATCACCTACTACCTCGAAAAATCCGCCGCCGACAAAGCCCGCGAAGCCGCCGCCGTCAAAGCGAACTCCGCGCCACGCCCCGCTGCCGCACCGACACTATCGCAATCACCCACCACCTCCACCACGGCCACGCCTCCCAGCGGCAACCGCAAAGACCAGCGAAAAATCGATGCCGACAATCGCAATCAACGCAACAAACTCCTCAAGCCGCTGCAAGAGGAAATGACCTCCCTCGAAGGAAAAATCGCCGAAATGGAATCCGCCCAAGCCACCCTCACCACGCATCTAAGTAGTGAAGAAGTCGCCTCATCGCCGCAAAAATTCCGCGAAACCAGCAATGCCATAGAGAAAATCACCCACAACCTCGAAGTCGCCTACACCCGCTGGACCGAACTCAGCAACCAAATCGAAGCCATTGAGGAAAAATACCCACTGCCCTCCGCATAAAATCACGCAGTCATTCCGCTTCGTCTCCTATAACCGAATACCAGCAGTGGCGAATACCTCATCATCGCCGGCTGGCTGGTGCAGTTCCTCCCGCCCACGGGTCCGCTTGCGGAGGAAGCTCTGGCTAAAGCACTGGTGTATGATGTTGACGGAGTGCCTGCCCGGGTATTCACAGCGGAATATCTCGCCGCCATCGCGCTGCAAACCGGATGTGCCAAGGACAAGGCCCGGCTGCTCCAATTCATCGAATCCGGCATTTTGGATGCCGTGACCTTCGATGAGATTCTCACCCGACATGCGCTCACGGAACGGTGGGCGCTGTTCCAACAGCAGTTCCTCTCTGACACTCCATGACCTCCGATCTTCAGGCCATTCTCGAAAGCAAGCGCCAGCTACCGGCAGCGCCTCGCCGCGCGCCCCATCGCTGAAAAACTCCGGATGCTCGATGTGCTGCGCGAGCGCGCGCTGATCCTACGTCCCGCGCCGTCATCCGTGCTCCGCGAAGAGCCAACACCCTACCGCACAGGAAAGAACCGCCCATGACCGACACGAACCAAAAACAACTGGGCAACACCCTCTGGAGCATCGCCGTCCAACTGCGCGGGGCCATGGATGCGGTGCGTGGCGTGGAAGTGAAGTGAAAAGAATTCACCTAATCCCTCATTCCCCCCTCGACTTTTGGGGAAAATGTGATGAGATTCTTACGCTCATGAAGAGCATAGAAAAATATGATCCAGACCATTAACATCAAACGCTATCGTGTGGCTGAATATATCCAGCTACTTACCAATGCCGCAAAGATCATCGAGTCCAATGACCCGGGTTCTCTGAAAATCCTTACCCAACAAACCACGCTCATCGAGGCAGTGGAGAATTTGGATAAAGAATACAAAAAACAAACTAGCAGCAGCATCACCGCTACTTTGGTGGAGCTAGATACTCGGCGCGACAATGCCTTCACCGGCATTTTACGCGTGATCGCAGGCTATGAACTGCATTATGATGCCGATAAGCGCAATGCCGCCCAGCGCATTTCCTTGATCTTTAACAAGTACGGCAGTGATGTCACACGGCTGCGCTATCAGCAGGAAACCGGAGAAATCCGCTCTCTGGTGGGTGATCTTCAGGCCAATGCTGCCATCGTCAGTGACGTGGCGACGCTGGGGCTGACCGACTGGGTGGCGGAACTCGCCGAGGCGAATCAAGCCTTTGATGCGGCATACGTGGCGCGATCTCAGGAAATGGCGGGAGACTCCAGCCAAGTCATCGCCCTACGTGCCACGGCGCAGGAAAAATGGGAGGCTCTCAGCGCACATCTCACCGCCCACGCTACTCTCACGCCCAGCGAACTCTACACTAAGACCATCGCCGAGCTAAACAGCTTGATCGATGACTACAAAAACGCCACGGCTGGCCGCAAGGCCGATGATGCCCCCGATGGTTCAACCCTACCGCCAACTCCGCCGCCCATTACTTGAGGTTGGGAAAAATCTCCCGCCATCCGTCCCCTGCGCGTGTGGGGACATTTCCAGCCCGAGAGGAATCTTGGGCTTTTTTGTGCAGGGCGATAATCTTCGCGGGGAATGGCTTCCTACAAGTTGCAGGGCGATAATCTTCGCGGGGAATGGCTTCCTGCAAGTTGCAGGGCGATAATCTTCGCGGGGAATGGCTTCCTGCAAGTTGCAGGACGATAATCTTCGCGGGGAATGGCTTCCTGCAAGTTGCAGGGCGATAATCTTCGCAGGGAATGGCTTCCTGCAAAGTAGCGGAGGGGGATTTTCCTAGCAGGTCGCGGCGCGGATGGCGCTGGCGAGGGCATCTGTGGCAAACTTCATTTCCTCCGCCGTAGAACATAGCGGCGGCATGAGAACCACGGTGTTGAGGATGGGGCGCGTGAGCAATCCATGTTTTCTCGCGGCAAGGCATACCGCCTGTCCTGTGCCACTTTCGCCGTGAAGCTCAATGCCCGCTATCAGCCCACACTGCCGCACTTCTTTTACTTGTGGCATCCCATCAAATTTGGCTAACAGTGAAGAAAAAATCTCACATTTTTCCGCCAACTCGTCTTTCCCATACCTAGCAAACACTTCCAAACTCGCCAACGCTGCCGCGCAGCCTAGGGGATTTGCCGTATAGCTATGACCATAGTAGAATACGTTTTCTTTGCCTAAAAATTTTTTGTAAATTTCCTCGGTCGTTAGCGTCGCGGCTAGGGGCATTGTTCCCCCTGTTAGACCTTTTGCGAGACACAAAAAATCGGGAATGACTCCTTCATGCTCACAGGCAAACATTTTCCCCGTGCGGCCAAATCCGGTCATCACCTCGTCTAAAATCAAATGCACTCCTCGCCGATCACACCATCCTCGAATTTGCGCTAACATCCCCACGGGCCACGGACGCATTTGATTCACGCCTTGTATCATCGGCTCTAGCACCACGGCCGCCACATGACTCGCATCGATCTTTTCTAACTCATCTACCCCTGCCACAAAGTCCACTTTCATGCCGAATTGCCGAAAGCGCTGAAAAAACAAATCCACGCCGCCCAATGCCGCCGCACCCATGGTATCGCCATGATAGCCATTCGCCAACGCCACAATTCCCTGCCGTCCGTCCTCGCCATTTTGCATTCGGTATTGTAACGCCATCTTCAACGCGCATTCTACTGCTGTTGAGCCGTTATCCGAGAAAAACACCCGCGTCAGCGTTCCCTGCGGAAAAAAACCACACAATTTTTCCGCGAGTTCACCTGCACCCGCATGACTTAAGCCGAGAAACGAACTATGGCAGAGCGTTTCCGCTTGTCGCTTGATCGACGCCACAATGTGCGGATGACCATGTCCGTGGATGTTTGTCCAGATTGATGAGTTGCCATCAAAATACCGCCGCCCTTGCGTGTCCCACAGCCACACACCTTCGCCGCGTTCGATCAGGATGATCTCATTTCCCTCGCCGCACCATGTCTCCTGCTCGGTAAACGGGTGCCAAACAAATCGGCGATCACGTTCGATTCCATGCTGCGTCAGATCATTCATTCGGCATCGGGCGCGGGATTCCATGTTCGTTTTCGAGCATCACATCAATCCGTTCGATGATGATCCATGCGCCCTTTTTCCGCTGATACCGCCGCCATAAAATATCCCGCAAGCTGAGCCACAAATCAGCCGAAGGGACGGGAATGTGTTCCCAATCAGGATCGGTTTTCAGCGTGGTCGAGAAGCGCCAATTCCCGGCATGATAATTGGCCCGATAATACCGTGTCCCCTCCTCCTTACTCTTCTCCCGCCATTCGTGAAATTCCATATCGGAAAAATTCTATCGATCTCACGACCACTGACAAGCACAACATCTGCGGTCACTTAAACCACGTATTGTTCAAGATGATTTTACCAAGCAACGATGTATTTTCATGGATGGGTTCTTGACTTCGACACATCGAGTTTTACTATGCAGCGGTATCGCGAGTCCATCATGTTGCTAGAAGACCCTCATTTCCGCCCCAAAAATCCTACGCGCTGGAGCATAGTAGGCGCAGCGTTACGCGAACACCCGGAATGGATGAGTATCGCTTTGGAGAATTTGGATCGTTGGGAAAAATGGGGGCGCACTCATCCCGCACCCCTCAGGCAATGGCGCAAGATAATTCAAGAGGCGCAATCCTCTCCAGAACTGATGGATGCTTTTCTCGTCTGGCTCTCGCTCGATAACGCTGATGAAGAGCCACTGAAGAGCTGCTCCCCCTTCGTCGGCCCACCGTTTCTCGTGTTATGACGCTCGGATCACTACAGCACCTATTGAGAGCGGCGTCAGCATTAGCGGAAGATTGCTCATTTTTGATCTGTGGTTCTGCATCTCTCCTTGCAAGTTTTCCGGAGCTGGGTGAACCTCAAGCACCATTGGCATCCACATTCGATGCCGATATTTTCCCTCAACCATTTGATGAAATTACGGGAAGAATGCTTGAAGAAGCCTTAGGCGAAACGCAATCTTATCATCTACGTCACGGCTATCATGCGGACATTCTAAGAACATCTATTACCCAAACCCTACCGAAAGGCTGGGAGCAGCGACTCATTCCCGTGCCCAAATGTAATTTCGCTCATGCACTAGATCCCTATGATCTCGCCGCAATTAAAGTAGCGATTGGACGACCGAAAGACATGACCTTGGTTAAGCAATTGCTAGAATTGAAATTATTGGATGTCTCACTCATCCGTGATCGTGTAGAACAGCTTCCTCTTCCTGTAGAATTTCTCCCGCGCATCAAGGCTAGATTTCGCGGCCTTGGGGTAGAAGGGTAAATTACTTTCTGCACTGCCTTTTCAGAAATCGCTGTGATATTACGAATCCTTGTAACTAGCTCTCGCCTTGATCCTCTGATCCTCTGATCCTTAGGCCAAATCCTTAAACAATTTCCCTTGCCATTGTCGGTATTTCATGCGGTAACGCGGCGTTCCTACGTTACTACATTTTACCATTTCTCATGAGTCAATCACCGCCACCACCTCCAGAAAATCCCCTCGCCCTGCTCGAAGCGCAGGTGAAAGCATCTTCCGCATGGATTCAGCCACTTCGCCGTGAAATCGCCCGATACCTGATCGGCCAGTCGGCGTTGGTGGATCGATTGCTCATTTCTCTTCTCGTGAAAGGACACATCTTGCTAGAAGGTGCGCCGGGATTAGCGAAGACCTTAGCCCTAAAAACACTTGCTTCCCTTGTGAATGCACAGTTTCACCGGATTCAGTTCACGCCTGACATGTTGCCAGCAGATATTGTCGGCACACAAATCTACGATCCACGGGAAGCACAATTCCGCGTCAAGCACGGTCCCGTTTTTGCGAATTTTATCTTGGCGGATGAGATCAATCGCGCACCCGCGAAAGTCCAGAGTGCCTTGCTCGAGGCGATGCAGGAGAAACAAGTCACCATCGGTGAGCAATCATTTCCCCTGCCGTCGCCGTTTTTCGTCCTCGCGACACAAAATCCACTTGAGCAAGAAGGCACCTACCCTTTGCCCGAGGCGCAGTTAGACCGATTCATGATGAAAGTCATCATCGACTACCCCACCGAGGAGGAAGAAATGCAAGTGCTCGACCTCGCCGGCACTACCGATGAAATGCCCGTGCCGCAAGCCATGGTCAGCCTCGAAGCGATCCAACAGGCCCGCAAGGTAGTAAATGCCCTACATCTCGATGAAAAGGTGAAACGCTACATCGTCCGCCTCGTCCACGCCACTCGCAGGCCGGATGATTTCGCCGTGCCACTCGGTCCCTACATTCGCGTTGGTGCCTCGCCCCGCGCCACGATCAATCTCGCTCTCGCTGCCCGCGCTCATGCCTTTCTCGAAGGACGCGCCTACGTGACTCCGCATGATGTAAAAACCATCGCCATGGATGTTTTACGCCACCGCGTCACGGTAACATACGAGGCGGAGGCGGAAGGTATGTCGAGCGAACAAGTGATTTCACGTCTGCTCAACGAGCTTCCTGTGCCATGATGCGAAAAAAAAATCCCACCGTCACCAACGCCGCCGATGAAGCACGCGCGGCGGAAATCCTCGGACGCGTGCGACGCATGGAGGTGCGCACCAGCCGCCTCGTCAATGATGCACTCGCGGGACGTTATGCCAGTGTTTTTAAAGGTCGCGGCATGGACTTCGACCGCGTGCGCGATTACGTCGCCGGCGATGACGTGCGTACCATCGATTGGAATGTCACCGCCCGCACTGGCGAGGCACACATTAAAGTTTTTACTGAAGAACGGGAATTGACGATTTTACTACTCATCGACATCAGCGGTTCTGCCGACTTCGGCTCGGTGGAAAGTTCCAAGCGTGAACTCGCCGCCGAAGCCGCAGGCGTGATCGCCGCATCGGCCATCCGCAATCGCGATAAAGTCGGCGTGATTCTTTTTACCGACGAGGTAGAACTCTACGTCCCCCCAGGAAAAGGCCGACTGCATATCCTCCGCATCATTCGTGAAATCCTGTTTTTCTCCCCCAGCAAAAAAGGAACGAACCTCAATCACGCGCTCGATTTCGCCAACCGCGTTCTTCATCGCCGCGCGGTCATTTTCCTCGTCTCTGACTTCTGTCTCGGCTCGCCTATCGAAAAAAAACTCGCCCCCGTGCTGACCAAATTGCAAGTCACCCACAGGCGGCACGATGTCATCGCCGTTTCCGTGACGGATCCTCGTGAAGAATCCCTTCCAAACATCGGTCGCGTTTGCTTAGAAGATGCCGAAACCGGGCAAGTCGTAGAACTCGATACCGCCAAGCCTCATGTCCGCGAAAAATACCAACAACAAGCCCGCAATCGGCGCGAATGGACAGCGAACAAAATTCGTTCCTGTGGCATCGACCTGCTCGAATGCATGAATGGGGAAAACTGGATGCCACAACTGATGAGCTTTTTCCTCAAACGCCGCCAACGCTCTGGCTGAATCCGTTCCCATGGCACACAAGATTTCATCACCATCGCTCATCGCCCGCATGCTCTTCGGCTGCACAAGCCTACTCTGCGCTCTCGCCGCCCTGCCCTTGCAAGCGCAAGCACCCGCCCCCGAAGAAGACATACGCGGTCCACGTGGCTTGATCGAGATCCCCACACCACCTCCCACGCCCGATCACTCCCGCTGGTGGATCACCGCAGGTATTTTCCTTTTTGCGATTGGAGCCCTACTGCTCATGCGCCGATGGAAAAAAAACCACACGCCCCTCGCCCCCGAAGTGATTGCCACGGAAGCCCTGCAACAACTCCAACCTGCGGACGCATCACGCCCCGCCGATGCCTTCGCCAATGATGTTTCCGCCATCCTTCGTCGTTACATTCAATCGCGTTTCGCCATCGCCGCCACCCAACGCAGCACAGAAGAATTTCTCCAAGAAATTTCGGCAAATATGTCCCTCGGCTCGCATCAGTTCACACTTCAATCCTTCATGCGCTGTTGCGACCAAGCAAAATTCGCTAACTCTTCCCTCCATACTGATGTCCGCCGCCGCTTGATCGACCTCGCATCCACCTTCGTCAAAGAAACTGCCCCTGCTGCATGACTGATTCGCTCCAATTCGCCCACCCATGGGCCTTGTGCTTGCTCGCCCTGCTGCCGCTCATCGCATGGTGGAAGGCGCGTCATGGCCGACCCATCGCGATTCGTATGCCGAGCACCGATGATGCCATCCACGTCGGTGCCCGCAGTCGCTCCCGCGCTGGCGGCATCCTGCTCTCGCTCAGCATGCTAGCGCTGACGTTATTAATCATCGCCCTCGCCCGTCCCCGCCGCGTCAAAGGCTACACCGAGGCAGAATCCAGCGGTATTGACATCATGCTCACCCTCGATGTTTCGGGCTCCATGCAGGCCATGGATTTCACTCTCAATGGCAAACAATCCAACCGCCTTGATGCCGTCAAGGACGTCGTCGGCAAATTCGCCCTCGCCCGCCCTGACGACAACCTCGGCATGATCGCCTTCGCCGGGCGGGCCTACCTCGCCGCGCCACTCACCCACGATGAAAACTGGATCGTCACCCGCCTCAAGGATGTCAATATCGGCCAAGTAGAAGACGGCACAGCCATCGGTTCCGCGCTCACATCTGCCGTCGATCACCTCGGAACCTCCAAGGCAAAAAGCAAAATCGTCATCCTTCTCACCGACGGCGTGAACACCAGCGGCTCCATCACGCCACTCACCGCCGCAGAGGCCGCCAAAGCTCTCGGCATCAAAATCTACACCATCGGTGCCGGCACCAACGGCGAGGCCCCATTTCCCGTGCAAGGCTTCTTCGGCACCCAAATGGTCATGCAGAAAGTCGAAATCGACGATAAAACCCTCACCGAAATCGCCGACTCCACCGGCGGGAAATATTTCCGCGCCACCGATACCGATTCCCTAGAAAAAATCTACGCCGAAATCAACCAACTCGAAACCACTGAGCGAAAAATCAAAAAATACGAAAACTACACTGAGATTTTCTATTACTTCCTCTACCCCGCCATCGCACTCTATCTGCTCGAATGGTTGCTTCGCCACACCCGCTTCCGTCGCCTACCATGAATGATCTCCCTACTGACCCATCCTTCCAGTTTGCCCAACCGCTGTGGTTGCTCGCCGGTGCCGTGGTCACACTCCTCATCATTTTCCTTTTCCGCCGCTTCGACCGCAAACGCGATACCGACCTCGCCAAGCTCGTCCACCCGCGCTTCCGCTCACAGCTTTTCGCCGCCGTTTCGCCCACTAGGCAACGAATCAAACGCCTCCTTTGGATCAGTGCCATCTTCCTCATTTTCGTCACACTCGCCCGCCCCCAATACGGTGCCGAACTCCGCGAGGTGAAACGCCGCGGCATCGATCTGCTCTTCGCCATCGATACCTCACAAAGCATGCTCGCCAACGACCTCTCCCCCAACCGCCTTGAACGAGCCAAGCTCGGCATCAACGACTTCGTCAATCGGCTCGAAGGCGACCGCGTCGGCCTCATCCCCTTCGCCGGCAGCGCCTACGCCCTCTGCCCACTCACCCTCGACTACGATGCCTTTCTCGAATCCCTGCAAACCATCCAAACCAACATGATCCCTCACCAAGGCACCGATCTCGCCAGCGCCATCCGCGAGGCCGAACGACTCTTCAAAGAAAATCAAAACAACCAGAAAATCCTCATCCTCATCACCGATGGCGAAGACCTCCAAGGCGACGTGCTCGACACCGCGAAAAAAGCCGCCAAAGACGGCATGGTCATCTACACCGTCGGCGTTGGCAGTCCGGACGGTGCCACCATTCCCATCCAATACCGCAACGGCCAAACCGATGTCATGCGCGATGAAAAGGGACAAGAAATCCGTACCAAGCTCGACGAAGCCACCTTGAAAAAAATCGCCGAAACCACCTCCGCCCTCTACGTCCCACTCGGACGCGGCGCCGAAGGACTCGACACCATTTACCAAGAAAAACTCCGCCTCGTCCCCAAAACGGACTCCAGCAAAAAATTCGACCGCATCCCCTACGAACGCTATGAATGGCCACTGCTAGCCGCCATCATCCTCCTGCTCACCGAGTTTTTCTTACCAGACCGCACCAAAGCAAACCGCCGAGCCTTTTCCGCCACCACCCTTGTAGCGAGCATTTTCCTACTGGCTACACCCCCGCAGGCTCATGCCGACCAAGTCGTCTCCTACAACCAAGGCACCGAAGCATACCATCGCGGCGAATTCGCCCAAGCCGCCGATGCCCTGCGCGAGGCCTTAAAAACCGCCGACCTCGACTTACAACGCCGCACCTACTACAACCTCGGCAACGCCCTCTACCGCCACGGCCAAGCATCGTTAGAAAAAGAACCCGCCACTACCATCAAACGCTGGCAAGAATCTCTAAAGGCCTATGAAGACGCCCTCGCCCTCGACTCCAACGATGCCGATGCCCGCTACAACCACGCCCTAGTCAAAAAGAAGTTAGAGCAACTCCAGCAACAACAACAGCAAGAAAACAAAGATCAAAACAAAGAGGAAAAGGATAAACAAAAAGAAGAGCAGCAGAAAAAAGACCAACAACAAAACGAAGATCAACAAGATCAACAAGATCAACAAGGTCAACAAGGTCAACAAGGTCAACAAGGTCAACAAGGTCAACAAGGTCAACAAGGTCAACAAGGTCAACAAGGTCAACAAGGTCAACAAGGTCAACAAGGTCAACAAGGTCAACAAGGTCAA
>CAMAYN010000045.1 GCA_945862285.1 Akkermansia muciniphila
GCCATGGTGAAAACAGGCAACGCTAACTGCTCACAACTCGAAGCCGCTTACACCCCAGGGAAAACCAAAGCGGTAATGATGGCTCACGCCCTCGGCAATCCCTTCGAACTCGTTACCGTCCTAGAATTCTGCCAAAAATACGACCTCTGGCTCATTGAGGACAACTGCGATGCACTCGGCTGCACCTACACCTTGCCTCTTGGCAAAGCCCGTGCCCTCGGACTCGATCACCTGATCAAAATCGCCGAAAAGGGACAACATCCGATCATTCGCATCACGGGCGAAGGCAACGACTCCGCGATCACCGCGCCCACCGGTTCCTTTGGCGATATTTCCACCCAATCCTTTTACCCTCCACACCATCTCACCATGGGAGAAGGCGGTGCGGTAAGTATCATTCGCAAACCCCCGCTCAAAACCTACGCCGAGAGTTTCCGCGATTGGGGGCGCGACTGCTGGTGTCCTTCCGGTAAAGACGATACCTGCGGCAAACGTTTCCAATGGCAACTCGGCGAACTACCCGAAGGCTACGATCACAAATACATCTACAGCCACCTCGGATTCAACCTCAAGCCGCTCGACATCCAAGCCGCCATCGGACGCGTCCAAGTCAAACGTCTTCCCGCCCTCATCGAAGCCCGAAAGCGCAACTGGGAGCAACTTCGCCGCGGCCTTCACGGTCTTGAGCCATATATGGAATTTGCTCTGCCCACCCACGCCACCGCATGGCATGCGCCAGAGAACCCCGAATCCCCTCTCGAATCAAATTTTTCTTGGGATAACACTGGCTGCCATACCGACTGCTCATGGTTCGGCTTTAAAATCACCATCAAAGAATCAGCACCTTTCTCCCGTACGGAATTTGTCCGCAACCTCGATGCACACAAAATCGGCAACCGCATGCTGTTCGGCGGCAATCTCGTGCGCCAGCCGGCATTCGTCCAACTCCGTCGCGATAACCCCGCTGCGGTTCGCGTCTCCTGCGAACTACCCGAAGCGGATCGCATCATGAATCAAACACTTTTCCTCGGCACCTACCCCGGCCTCACACTATCACAAATCGACTACATGGTGAAAGTGATTCGTGACTTTGTAGCAAGCAAAATCTAGCCAACGTAGGGCAGACGTCCCGCCTGCCAAAGAGCATCGCAAATCAATCATCCCATGCGCTATCTCCGCACTTATTTTTGTCATAAACGCGATGCTCCTAGACCGCGCAAAATTGCTAGAGTTCATTTCAGAATTTCTTCGTCTAGCCAAGGATGATGGCATCATCTATCTCACTGGTGCTTGATCATCCGTGATTTATGGTTGGCGATCCAGCACGATCGATATTGATTTGAAGGCTGACCCAGAGCCAGAATCATTTTTCACGATACTTCAGGATTTAAAGCGGAAACTTAAAATCAACGTCGATTTAGCAAGTCCAGACATGTTCTTACCTGCTCTTCCCAGATGGAAAGAGCGTTGTGTCTGGATTGCTGGTCATCGCAATATCAATTTTTACCATTTCGACTTTTACTCCCAAGCATTCGCAAAAATATCACGTGGACATCCAAGAGACTTGATCGATGTTAATGGCATGCTTGAGTCAGGATTGATCAAGCGGTCACAATTGTGGGAACTTTTTCAGGAGTGCATTCCAAATATTATTCGATACCCCGCGATTGAGCAAGATATCTTAACCCAAACCATGGAGAGATTCTGCTTTTCAGATGAATAAACTTCACTTAAATGATCTCCGCGGATTACCAGGAGAAGAAATCATTCGTCCGGGCTTAATCGATTTGGAGCAAAAAAAAGTCACACTGGAAGCCTTGCTTGTTGCCATAGCTTCCAATCGACTGAGGAACTATGGGCTACTCAATTGTGACGATACCGACATTCCTGAAGATGCTGAAATACAACTTTATCATTTGTTAGCTCTAAAGCATGAAAATCCCTATGGGCAGTATCGCTCCTACCAAAATCGACTAACAAAATTCGAAAACGCCCTCGATCACCGCATGACCCAAGCACAAAGAGCCTAGCAAACCCCATGCAACTCATCGCCGAACCATTGCTTGGAGTTAAAATTCTTCGTCCTTTCGTCTTCGAGGACAGCCGCGGAAATTTCGTGAAACCATTTCACGAAGATCAACTCGCCGCACACGGCATCCAAATGACCGTCCGTGAAGAATTTTTCTCCACTTCCGCCGCCATGGTGCTGCGCGGCATGCACTTTCAAACACCACCGCATGCCCACCAAAAAATCGTCTATTGCATTACTGGTCGCGTTCTGGATGTCCTGCTCGATCTCCGAAAAAACGCCCCCACGTTCGGCCAAGCCGTCGGCTTCGAGCTATCCGCCGCCAATCGGCACATCGTCCACATCCCCGTTGGTTTCGCCCATGGATTTCTGAGCTTGGAGGACAATTCATGTCTCGTATATAAAACCGATGCCGTGCATGCCCCCGCGAATGACGCCGGCATCCTCTGGAACTCCTTTGGGTTTGATTGGCCACTCCATGGCATGACTCCCACCATCTCCGCTCGAGACCTCGCCCACCCACACTTCGTCGATTTTGCTAGTCCGTTCTCATCCTAAGTCCGACCATGCCGCAAGAACGCAAACCTCTTTCAACTGCGCAAAAGCTGGCGACGGCATCCTCTCTCTACTGGAGTGCCCGTACACTCAAGGAAAACGCCCTGCGCAAACTCCATCCCGATTGGGATGAAGATCGCATCAAAAAAGAAGTCCGCGCCATTTTCATGTTTTCCCCCAGTCTCAACCGCTGACGATGAACCTCTTCTCGCTCATCATTCAGCCATTGGAAAATGCCTCTTTCGATTACATGATTAGCGGCTCAGTCGCGGCCATGATGTATGGCGAGCCACGCATGACAAATGATATCGATATTATTTTAGCAATCACCAGAGAATCATTACCCAAACTCGCCTCCGTTTTTCCCGAAAGCGAATTCTACATCGCGCCTCATGAAATCTTGCTGACTGAAATCGCCCGAGCGCAGCGTGGCCATACGAATATCATCCATCATCAAACAGGTTTTCGAGCCGACATCTATTTCCGTGCTTCCGATCCCCTGCATGCCTGGGCGTGGCAACATCGCCAACGAGGAGAAATCGAAAAAAACCTTCTCGCTTGGTTCGCTCCACCTGATTACGTCATATTACGCAAACTCGAATACTACGCAGAAGGCGGGTCAGAAAAGCACACCAACGACATCATCGCCATGCTGCAACAACCCCATCTAAGTTCATTAAAGGACAGCTCAGACATCCTCGGATGGGCGAGAAAATTGGGCGTAACAGAAATCTGGACAAAAATTTGCCTGACCTTGAACTAATTCTATTAAGCACCAAGCACGCCATGCTCCCTTTATCCTCTCAACTCTACTGGAACGTTCGCGCTGAGGATATCGATCCTGAGTAGCATGCCGCATGGCTCGCTCGCCGCGTCTTAGAGTATGGCGATTGGCCAGACTGGCAGGCCTTGGTTCATTATTACGGGAAAAGCCGCCTAGCCGAGATCGTCACCAGTATCAGATCGCTCCAGCCACGCGCCTTTGCCTTCTGCCAAGTTTGGTTCGATCTTCCTGCCTCCGCCTTTCGATGCATCACCGCCCAGTCAGTCTCATGATGGTGATCCGCAGCCTCGCTTGGTTCGAAGATGCCGATGCCGAGCCTGAACCGATCTCTCTTCTAGATGACAATTGGCCCACGATTAGAAAAAAATCTCCACTGCCATTCGCACCCTGTATTAGGCAGCCAATCGGCTCATCGTCCACATCCCCGTTGGTTTCGCTCATGGTTTTCTCAGCCTAGGTGACAACTCATGCCTTGTGTATAAAATCATGCCGTCCCTCGCCCAGTCGCTGCTTACGACTACTCCCGTCTCATCCTTACTGCGCAAGGCGAGAAGGCTGGGGCTACACGACGTTACTGATTTTATCGAGCTTGCCGTAGAGCGTGGATGTTCCCATTACCGATTCTCAGCGACGACTTCTGGCCCGCCCCGCAATGTCCCTTTGCCCAATGACGAACTGACGATTCTCTTGCTGGTAGGGGAAAATCGCTACGAACCAAATGCCATTCGCTGTGCAGCGCAACTCGCTCGCTCTCCCGACATAGATCCCACACGTCTCGCCCGCCTAGCGATTCGGGAAAAATGCGAGCGAGTGCTTGCCCACATTTCCCGCGCGGGATCCGCTCATGATGCAGAAGGATCTAACTTTTGGAAAACGGTGCTACGAAACCTACCCCATGAAACGGAACGCATCGAAGTCAATCTCCCTCATTGGTCAAGATTCGTTTCCATGCCGGGTGTGCAAAGAAACGGGCCAGCCCCCATCACATGGCTTGTCCCGCGTCAATGAATCAGCCCGAGCACATTCTTCGTATCCTTGACTGTCACCTTCGTCAGCCCACGAGGCTGATTCTTTACGGACGAGCCGCACTAGCACTCGGATTACCGCAGCCGCTACCAGACTTTTTTGCTACCTTAGATGTCGATGCCATTCTCCCAGAAGTTGAAATGCGTGCCATTGAAGAGGATGATGGCTTCTGGGAAGCGATTGAACGCACCAACCATGAACTGGATTCTTCCGGCCTCTACATCACCCACCTCTTTAGCGACTCTCAGGTAATCCTCCGTCACGACTGGCTGAACTCGATTGTGCCCGTTCTGTTGCCCAATTTGCGTTTCTTGAGCCTTTTTAGACCATCTGCCGAAGATCTCATTCTCACGAAAATGATGCGGGTTGATCCTCAAGATCGCCAAGACATCCAATATCTGCTCAAATGTTCCTCCATCTCGCTATCTGACATGGAAATCTGCCTTTCTGCAGCTAAGGTGCCACCCATCCCTGAAATCGAAGCTGCTTTCCTTGCGAATTCAGATTGGATTCGTACCCAATTTATCTGATACGCTAGCTCCGAAATGTGAGTGGGATGTCAGCAAAAAAGTTTGTGTGTAGGTTTTAGGCAAACACAAACATGCCCCCTGCAAACTGCTCACTGCTCACATATTTCTTCCATGAAACTCTTCCTCACTGGCGGCACGGGATTCATTGGCTCGCACTTTATCAACCAAGCTCATGACGCTGGCCATGAAATCGTGGCATTGAGACGCTCTCCGCAATCCACGTCGCGCGTTCCTCTCCAGAAAGAGCCAACCTGGATTGATGGCTCCATGACAACGCTCAAGGTGGCTGATTTCGTGGGTTGCGATGCCCTCGTGCACCTCGCCGCTCACTCGGCAAACGTTCCTTACGACACCTTAGAAAATTGCATCATCCATAACGTCATTGAACCAATGCAAATGTTTCGCACCGCCATCGATGCAGGGCTCCAACGCTTCATCATCGCAGGTTCTTGTTTCGAGTTCGGACGGGCTGGGGAACGTTACGAATTCATTCCTGCCGATGCACCGCTCGAGCCATCGGCAAGTTACCCTGCATCAAAAGCCGCAGCTTCAGTCGCCTTCTACGCCCTCGCCTGTGAAAAAGCTTTGCAAATGGACATCATGCGCATTTTCCAAGTGTACGGCGAAGGCGAGTTAGAAACGCGCTTTTGGCCATCTCTGAAAAAAGCGGCGCAGACAGGAGAAGACTTACCCATGTCCGAGGGCAAACAAATCCGTGACTTTGTCAACGTCACCGAGGTCGCCCGCCAATTCGTGGCAATGCTTGACAAAGAACCTCCCGCGAATGGCTACGCTAGATTCTCGAATGTCGGCAGTGGTATTCCCTTATCACTACGCGAATTCGCCGAGCGCGAATGGCTCGCCTTTGCTGCCAAAGGAAAACTCCTCTTCGGTGCAATTCCTGTAAGACACAACGAAGTCATGCGCTTTGTGCCAGCGATTGCGTAACTCACTTTATTTCCCTACGAATTCCTAGATGCAAGCTGCTCGTAATATTCTCAAATCAGGAATATGGTCTTATGTCGAAAATGGTTCAGCGCAAATATTTTCCTTAATCACTTTCCTGTTCATCGCACGGCTCGTTGGGCCAGCGGAATTTGGAGTTGTAGCGATCGCATCGGCGTGGTCGGCATTATTTATGAGCCTAACGGAGGCGGGTATTGGAGATGCTGTCGTCCAGAATACCTCAAGAGATCAGCGCTATATTTCAACGGCCTTCTGGTTGAATATCGGATTGGCGATTGCTGGAACCTTGTTGGTAATTCTGATTACATTTACCATCAAACTTTCAGATGATCCAAAAATCAGCCAATATCTTGCTGTTCTGGCATTGGGTATCCCCATAACGGCACTCGGAAATATTCCGACGAGTCTTCTGCGAGCCGAACTAAAGAATAAAGATTTAGCGCGACGCGGAATCGCCTCAGACTTGGTAGGTTGTTGTGCTGGAATTATTGCGGCACAAGCTGGCTTAGGAGGATGGGCCATTATCATTCAATCACTTTTATCAAATTCCATCAAAACAATCATGGTATGGAAATGCAGCCACTGGTTTCCCATCTATGCGTTCGATAAAAAAGATGCAGGTGACATTTTTCGCTTCGGCTACAAAGCACTTGGCACGGGGATACTCTCCTCGATCTCTGCCCGTACTGACCGCTTTGTGTTAGGGTTTTTCTTTTCGGCACGCGAAGTGGGAATTTACTCGATTGCCTCAGAGGGGATTAATCGCCTGAGTTCACTTTTGATCATGGGACTCGCTCAGGTCATGTTTCCTCATTATTCATCATTGAAAGATGATCCTGAACGGCTTTCCGCAGCATTCTTTAAGAGCTTAACTTGGTGCTGCTACATAGGAGCCGCGGCCTTTGGTGGACTTTTATTATTTTCACCGTTTCTCGCCTCGGGTGTGCTAGGAAGCAAATGGGAAAACTCGATTCCTATCATTCAAACGCTAACATTTCTTGGAATTATGCAATGCACCTTGATTGTTCCTATGACTTTATATAAGTCAGCGGGACGACCAGGATTGGGGCTCATGCATGCTTTTCTCCAAGTGGTAATGAATATATTATTTGTGATTGTTTTCCATCAATTTGGCCTCACCGCTATTGCGGTTGCGTTGGCATTGCGCCCTCTATTCACCATTTTGGTTCACATGTGGACAACATCGCTTGTCATTTCTCGTTCCACGATGCGTTTCATAAAATCGATTTCATCAGGTTTAGCACTATACTCGGTGATATGGTTGCTGAATCAATGGATCGGAGAATCCTTACATTCTCCCTATATTGCCATTTGTGTGGGATCCCTAGTGATCATTGGCGCACTATTATTCCGAGCCAAAAATCTCATCGCAGAACTTAAATCATGAATAAAAACATCACGATACTGACGTTTCATTTTAATCAAAACTATGGAGCAGTGATGCAAGCGTATGCACTGCAACACTTCCTGAAGGCCAATGGTTATACTGTATCATTTCCAGCCTACATTCCGCCTTACATGCGGCCTTCTTCAGCGCTGTTACGAGGGATTAAATCAAATGGGAAAATTAGTTTGCCGCTAGTATGGCAGAAAATTAAATCGATCCCACGCAGAGTTAAATTTCATCAATTCAGGAAAAAACATCTGACGATTAACTTTGCAGCTAATGATTTAGAATCGGCTCTCGATCAGCAAAAAAAATCTACCGCAGTCATTGCTGGAAGTGATCAGGTTTGGAACTTGAATTGGTATCCAGGAGATTCATTCGACGGATACTACTTCATGGAGCAGTTGAGCGGAGCATCCGTGAAAAAAATATCCTATGCCGCCTGTTTTGGAAAAAAAGATCAACCGCAGGAAAAGCTAAAGCGCGCAGGTAGCTTAATTACTCAATTTGATTTCGTTTTTTCACGAAACCAACTTACGAAATCGATTGCCGAGGCTGCTGCAAAGATCAATGTTCCACTAGTTGTAGATCCAACGATGTTACCTGGTGTCAGTTGGCCGATTCGCAATATCCCCAATCAACGCGGAAAATATGTTTTGATCTATTCCATCGACGAGAATCAAACCGCGATGGCAAAGACTATCGCCACAAAGCTCAAAGAGAAAGAAGAACTAAAGGTTATACAAGTATGCTCCGAGAATGCTCATTTGGTCGAAGAATGTGATCAATATGAAACTTCAGCTTCGCCCAGTGAGTGGCTAGAACTGATTCACAACGCAGAATATATGGTGACCGATTCTTTCCACGGTTGCGTCTTTGCACTAAAGTTTGGTCGTAAGTTAATCGCCTACGCGGAGGATTGGAGATCCGAGAGAATTCAAGACCTTTTGGCGAATGTTGGCCTAGAGCGTTGTCTCTTCACGAGAGATTCTCACATCGATCGGCTTGACGACGGAACGTTTTTCGACGCAGATCGATCACTGATTCAAGAGAAAATTAACGCTGCTGGTAAAAGCTCGGCGGATATACTCTTGCCATGTCTAGAAGGCTAATCTGGCTGCTGTTTCCGACGGTGACTTCGCATTTTAGAGTCAAAATGATCTATGCGAAATTTGGGTTGAATCATCCTTAGAAAAAAATCTCGGCCTGATTGCTATGTCAACTTCCGCAAAGAAAAAAATTCTCGTTTACGAAACCTCACTTGATGGACATCGCCGTCATTACCTTTCTGTCATTGATGATATGCTCGCATCAGAAGGTAGCGAGCTGACATACTACCTTCCGGAGCAAGGAGAGATTTCATTAAAGCATGGTAAAATCCTCCAAAAAATTTCGCCCCACAGCAGCAAAGGGATAGGAAGTGCCTTCGCGAGGCTACGCTTCCTCGTTAAGGCCATACTCTCCTGCCGTCCGAACATTGTGCTAATTCCGACGAGTGACGGACTTTCTCAATTCGTCTTTCTCCTTGCACCATTGTTGTTATTTCTTCAATGCCGCATCGTCTGCGTCTTGCACCGTGCCAAATTTGGCTATCCTGCACCATCGCTGCGTGATCGGCTGATTCAACTTTATTCCTACATTACCTACGGCATTGCTTTTCGTTGCTCATTCTTATCCGTGGATATCGTTCCAGTAGAGACACTGAAAAAGCGAGTGAACCCACTGGGCCTTCGGATCAATTACTTGCCCGACCCATTGACAAGTCCCGTAGCACGATCGAGAGAGGAGTCCCGCAGTATCACAAAATTACCGAAAGATCTGCAAATTTTCGGATGCGTAGGCGTGATTGATCGCAGAAAAGGAGCAGATCTACTCATCAAAGCAGCCCCATTTCTTACGGCGAGTCAGCGTATACTCCTCGCAGGAAAGTTCCACCCAGAAATCATCGCAATGCTCGCGGATTTAGGGGAAGAGACCAAGTCAAAGCTCATTCTTGAAAATCGCTTCCTTGGCGAAGATGAGATGTTTGCCTATATTTGCGCCCTTGATGGTATGTTAATGATCCAACATGGACACACTGGCATATCATCTTTCGCCTTGCACTCGGTGAAATATGGCATACCTCTACTATGCTCCTCAACCCCTTGGTTTAATGAGTTGAAGAAGCAATTTCCTGAAATCGTGACGATAGCGGAAGATGGAGAAAATTTAGGCTCCTTGATCACCGATTGGGGTTCGAATTGCCAACGCGGGCATACTCCAGACGAGGCATTTTCGCAAAAATACTCACGCATGGCGTTTGCAGATGCACTTGCGAATGAGTTGAAATAAAATTGATATACCATTGAAAAATTGGATCTCTATACAACTTGGATCACGTGAACATTACGCGATTCCACGCATGCTGCACGAAAAAGGTGCGCTACATCAACTCATTACGGATAGCTGGGTCTCTCCTCGATTCCAACCCTTGGTCGCGAAACTATCCAAATCGCTTTCCTTGCGGCGCCATAATGGGATTCCCGATGACAAAGTGCGTTCCGCCACTTGTGGAAGGCTACTCTTTGATTTCTCCATGCGAGCCAAAGGACTGGAGGGATGGCCTGCCATCATCAAACGAAACAATTGGTTTCAGAAATGGGCTGCGGATCATGTAAAGCGCGCCAAGGGCAAAGCTGATGTTTGTTTTTCCTATAGCTATACCGCACGTTTGCCTTTTGAAATTGCCCGTGACAATGGCATGCGCTGTGTTCTCGGTCAGATTGATCCTGGCCCACTCGAACATGAAGTTGTCGATGCGGCAACGCAGGAATATAAAGAATTGCGATTAAAAGACGATATACGTCCCGCACAAATCTATTGGGACGAATGGCGCAGCGAGGTGGAAATGTCTGATAGCATCATCGTAAACTCGGAATGGTCCAAAGAGTTATTAGTTCGACAACACATTCCCGTATCCAAGATTCACGTGGTTCCGCTCGCGTACGAAGCACCGGCTTACACGAGAGAGTCTCGACCTATAAAACCCCGTGATGCTGACATCACAGTTCTGTTTCTTGGCCAAGTGATTCTCCGCAAAGGAATCGGTCAACTCTTCGACGCGATACGACTTTTGTCCGATGCACCAATACGCTTTGTGATTGCAGGGCCTCTAGGTGTTAAAGTGCCACAAGACGTAACATCCAATCCCCGAGTTACCTTCACAGGAGCGGTTGATGGGGCTACGGCACGCAAATTATATCAACAGGCTGACGTATTTATTCTACCCACGCTATCTGATGGGTTTGCGATCACGCAATTGGAAGCACTGGCCTATGGAGTGCCTGTGATCGCATCACGCTATTGTGGAGAGGTGGTAAATCACGAAGAAACAGGATTGTTGCTAGATCGAGTGACTGGCGCATCCATAGCAGAGGCACTTCTTGGCTTAACACAAGGCGATCTACTTGCTCATATGCAGGCAAACGCAAAAGTACCTACGCATTTCCAGCTCGATGCCGTTGGTAAAGTAATTTATGATATTATATAATATCAGTACATCAAAAAATAATTTAAACTCTATTATATTTTATATTTATACACATATCCAGATAAGAACTAAACAAAAATATGCATCTACTACAAAAATTATGGCAATCCACTTTCGGCTTAGCCGGTACCAAAATCGAAATAAAATCCTTTTCCGCGTTTGATGGTTTGCGCGGTTACATGGCATGGTGGGTTGTAATCGGCCATGCACTTCACTTTTGTGGGTTTAAACATCCCTGGACCGAATTCCTAGAACTGGGGAATTATGCGGTAGGTGTGTTTATATGCCTTAGTGGATTCGTAATAACTCATTTACTACTAGAGAAGAAGGAGAGTTATCTACCATATCTTATTCGTCGGGGATTTAGAATTTTCCCCATATATTGGTTTGCGCTTATTTGCGCTATCTTATTAACATACGCCTATAATTTCACCTATCAAGGACCTTGGGTTCATGAAAATCAAATGAGACTAGCCCGTCACATTGCAACAGAAGAGAATTTCTTTACTCATTTGGCGTTGCATATCCCCTTACTCCATGGTCTGGTTCCAGATAATATATTCGCATTCAGTTCAAGTTCAATCTTAGCCCCAGGCTGGAGTCTTTCTCTAGAATGGCAATTCTATCTAATAGCGCCTTTAATTGTAGCAGGTCTTGCTCGTTCCGGTTTTTCCAGATATTTAATTCTATTTCTGTTAGCGGGTGCTTTTGTAGCATTTAAGAAGCAATCATTTGTTGAGTGGCAATATCCAAGTGTTTTACCACTTGCCCTTCATTTTTTTCTAGTAGGTATATTATCACGCTTATATTTACCTGTTTTAGCACGTTATTGTTATATAATATTACCTTTAGGTTTTCTAATTGTTGTTTTGGCACCAGAAACTCTGAAAACCGTATTTGCCGTTTGGGGTGTTTTCTTGTTCTCAGTTTGCGTAGAATTTCGATCGGCAAAGCAGCTTGGTCTTAAATATTCAAAGTTAAGCAGTTTTCTCACCAACCTAACGTCTAACGCCATAATTCGTAGTTTGGGTACGCTATCATATTCTACCTACTTAATTCATATACCCTTGTTTTCTTTAGTGGGTTGGATCACCGCGATGTTTGCGGGAGAATGGACTCAGAAGTTATCTATTATAAGTGTAATTATATCTTGCATATTGCTTGTACCAATTAGCGCTCTACTATATAAATGGATCGAAGTTCCTTTCATTCGCTTAGGCTCTAACGTAGTCAAAAAGCGCAGCAAATCTTTATCTTGATGCCTAGACTTCCGTGATTAAGAATTCAACTATTATTAATCTAAATATTAATTTCTTTGACGTGATTGTCTAAGACTTCTTTGCTCATCAAAAGCTCATCGGTTATAAAAAATAAAATGCGTGAACTTAATGCTGTATAAATGATGTTTTTTATTATTTCCTTAATTCTATTATTGGTTTCCTATCCGTTGCTTGATGACCAGATTGCTCTCTTCTCTCTGTTTGTTGCCCAGTTCAGCATTTTATTAGGGATCGTAAAACAAAAGCATCTCACGGGCTCTTCGGCCTTCTTATTCATGTCGGTTCTCTTCTTTGGGATGCGCCCGCTTTACCTGCGGCTCGAAGATGATTTTATTCTATTCACAGGGCTATTTAAATTTATCCCGAGTAAAGAAATGCTCAATACCAGCATGTGGTGGGCGACACTGGCGATGTTGTTTTTTCAACTCGGCGGCTTCCTCACGCAGAAAATCCACTCTGCAAAATGGCAAGATCGTAGCAAGATCGCTCGCAAGGAGACGCGGAGTTTCCCTCTTGTTAATATGCGGATGATTTATCTGCTCTTTTTTTACCAACTAGTAACCTTGGGGGTAATGATGGTGATGTCAAAAGCAGGCACTACGTTGTATGGCTCTGCGCTTGGTGCTTACATTTATGATTTACCAGCGGTGATGCAGGCAGGTCATATTTTTGCGCTACTCCTAACATTGGAGCGATACATGAAACTCAAGGATCAAAAGGGGCTATTCCCATGTGCTATAGCTGCTCTGCTTTTCCTCTTATTCACAATAGAAATGCGGAACATATCCATGTTCCGGGGTTTCTACCTTACGGGTCTGATGGCGGGTGGTATTGCGGTGCTTGCGCGGCTCAGATCTTCTGTTAACGCCCTGTGGCTGATTATTCCTGTTGCACTCCTACTACCTGCATTCCGTATGTTAGGTGAAATGCGCTACCAAAAAACCGATGAACTAACGGAGATGTTAGGTGAGCGCGACACAAATGCGCCCTTGTCTCAGCAGTACTGGGATTTCTATAATGGAACGGGTGACATGAACATCTTCGATACGTTTGTCGCTGCCAATGAGAGTAAACCCGCTCACCAGCCATACTTGCTATCCTGGCTTTATGTCCCAGTTCACCTCGTGCCACGAGCCATATGGGAATCGAAGCCCAAACAAGGAATCCTTCAAGATGTAGAATTCATGAATGGTGCTCCTTATTCGCCGGGTATTGCTGGATTCTTTTTGCTAGACGGCGGAAAGTGGTGGATGTTGCTATGCATGCTGGTACTTGGATATTCGATTTCCTACCTTGATTGGATCGTTCTTACGATGCCGCGCACTTATCTGCGATTTTGTCTCTACGGTATATTAGTAGTAACTGCACTAGGGCTCTCTAGATACTTCCTGTGGCAATATTTTTATCAAACGCTATATTCAGCGATTCCTTGCCTTATTCTCGCAAAAATCGTGAATCGAAATGCGGAGAATAATCGCGGTAAAAATCGTTCCTCGTCAAATCATGCCAATGGGCTAGTCGCCAAAAGAACATGGAGGAAACCAAGAACGCCTGCTCCACAATCAAGCTCTGTTTCTAGCACACCAAATTTCTAACATGTCAGTCGCCATCGTATTTCACCAGTTTGGGCCATATCATCACTCGCGTGTGCGGGCACTTCAGAATGTTGTAGCCGATGTCATTCCCGTTCAAGTGGCGGAAGCTTCTCGGACTTATGCATGGACGCGAAATGCGGATACCGTGGAAGACATCGTGAGTCTTACCCAAGGTGCGGAGGAAGATGCTGGATTTCTGCAAGTCTTCACGGCCGCATATCGTCTCTGGAAACAAAAACAAGTCAAAATCGTATTCTTACCAAGCTATTTTCCCGCTACCTCCCTAGCACTACTTCTCTCGGCTAAGTGTGCGGGGGTAAAGTGCATCATGATGAATGAAAGTCATGCAGGCACAGAACGAGCTACAGGGATAAAGCGCGTTGCGAAAAAATTTCTCATCTCCTTATTTGATGCGGCGATTCTTGGCGGAATGCCACATCTGCGCCATTTTGAAAGCCTAGGCATGAAGCCCGATCAGATGACCACGGGATACGATGCGATTGATAATTCTTATTTCACGAAGAATGCCCATCTCGCTAGGGCGAATAAAGATGAGACGCGCGCTCGAATGGGCTTACCAAAGCGCTATTTGCTGAGTTTGGGTCGCATGGTAGAGAAAAAAAATCTTACCTTGCTCATTGAGGCATATGCCAAAGTGAAAACGATGGTGCCAGAAACCGATCTAAAGCTGGTGTTTGTTGGCTCTGGCGACTGCCAAGACACTTTGATCCAACAATGCAAGAATCTAGAGCTTTCCTACACACAGCAGCCTATGGAGGATGGCGAGAATGATGTCATTTTCTACGGATTTCGCCAAATTGATGAGAATCCTTCATTTTATGCACTAGCCGAGGCTTTCGTGCTTCCAAGCATGTATGAAGAATGGGGCTTAGTCGTGAACGAAGCTATGGCATGCGGCTTACCCATCTTGGTATCAAATACTGTAGGTTCGGCAGAAGACCTTGTAATCGATGGCTTAAATGGGTTTCAATTCTCTCCTGAGTCAGCTGATGATCTCGCGGAAAAAATCATACAACTAGAGAAAAATCCAGAACTTCGCCTTCGCATGGGCACTGCTTCAGAAGAGAGAATTTCGCATTGGGGCTGCGAGAATTTTGCAGAAAAAGCAAAGAAAATTTTGGGTAAAGTTATTAAGTAGCTCTTGTTGCAATCCATTAAATATTACATTGCACGAAATCCGTCTTACTTTTTGTCATTGTTAGTAATTTTACGATATACTTCTTATAAGAATCGCTATGAAGAATCTGCATTTCGTCCAGTCTGTTGAAAACCTTCAAGGGGGAGGGTTGGGGCAAGCGGCCTTGGGAATGCACCATGCTATGCAACCACTTGGAGGATCAACCCTGATTACGACCTGTGGCGCCCATCAGATAGAACAGCATGATAGGTGTATCCAATGCAAGAGAACAGGTCCAGATTCGCTTTATTTCTCATCTGAGTTAACCAAAGTGGCCCGCGAAAATGTGCATGACGCAGATTGGGTGCATGGTCATGGCTTTTATGTCGGGACAAATGCTGTGATCGGAGGGCAAGCCATCAAACAAGGTAAAGCTCTTTGTTATCATCCCCACGGATTTTTTGATCCATGGATCTTGAACCGTTCCCGCTGGAAAAAACGTTTGGTAAGTATCCTGTTTGAAAATCGGAATTTTCGTCATGTAAAGCTCTGGCGTGCATTAACTCGAAAAGAAGTTGGGCAAATTCGTGCTCTGGGATTTTCCCAGCCGATCGAGATTTTGCCGAACGGCATACGAATGGAAGAAATTGATCAGCCTACTACATCTGAGGATGATGCTGCATTTTCCAAGCGTTTACGTCCGAAGCGGGCTTTATTTCTTGGCAGAATTCATCCCAAAAAGGGCCTAGATATTCTTATTCCGGTTTGGGGGCAAATTGCGAAACAATTTCCTGATTGGGAACTAGCGATCGTAGGCCCGGATGAGGGGGGATATTTGGCAACCGTAGAGGAAATGATACGCCAATCGGGTGCCGCTGATCAGATTCATGTTTTTGGCTCCGTTCGTGGATCGCGGAAAGTGGCGGCGTTCCGATCATCGAACCTGTTTGTTCTTTCGTCTTATTCGGAGGGATTTCCAGTAGCGATTGTAGAGGCGGCGGCACATCGATTGCCTTGCGTGATTACGACAGAGTGCAATTTCCCCGAGTTGGCCGAGGCCAATGGTGGCTGGGAGAGCTTGCCTACACGAGAATCGTTCTCAGAGTCGCTGCGGGCTGCATTGTCGTGCGATGATATGGAATTGCGTCAACGTGGGGAAATGGGGCGGCATTTAGTGGAGCAAAAGTACACTTGGCCGAACATCGCGCGGAGCATGCATGATGCTTGCGCGGCTTTATTGTAAAGTTAGGCCAGCCGTTGTAAAATAGGGCGATCAGATTATTAGATTGTAACCGCGAAGGACACAAAGGCACGCTAAGGTTGAAAGGTCAGTTGTGTAAATTACTACGGTTTGGGGAAGTATAGTCTTGATCCATATCCTTTGCGTTATTTTGCGATTTTTGCGGTAAAATATAACATCGCACACTTCTTTTCGTTCATTTATCATTGGCAAATCGGGATCGCGGCATTTCATCATCCCATCATGATTTGTCGATTTCACCATACATGAGATTCATCAAATATGCGTCTTTTTTGAGACATCTGGGATTTGCCTTGATCGTGGGTATGGCATGTTATTTAGGATTACGAGAAGATTCTTGCTTTTTTTCTATTTCATGGATACCGCGAAAATATTCGGTGCAAATCATGCATGCCACCATGTACCGAAACTTTATTGGTTTTGGTCTATTGGGGATTTATGTGGGTTTTTGTTTTGCTAAAGAATTACGGATCCGCTCAAAAAAAGGATATTGGATATTCTTTGGGCTGCTTGCCTTGCCAGTGATCAAAGAGCTGCTGCAGATTCCTTTGCCGAATCGGCACGCGACTTTTATGGGAACGTTTCATGGGGTAAGTGGAGCTTTGCTTGGATTAATTTTAGGCAAATCTGTTTTTTCTCTGATATATCTGTTCGTGATCAACTGGAAACCAAATATGAATTCACAAGCTCCAAACCAACAAATTACGAGAACTCGTCTTGATCTTTTTGATGCAACTGATGGATTAGATCGTGGTAAACCAAAGCTGTATGAAGCTGTATGGTATTTGTGCAAATGTTTCTTTTTTCTTTCACCACTGCCATGGCCATCTTCGTTGCGGTGTTTTTTTCTGCGTCTCTTTGGTGCGAAAGTAGGGGCGGGTGTTGTCATCAAGCCACGTGTCAACATTCACTTTCCGTGGAAATTGGAACTGTGTGATCATTCGTGGCTGGGAGAAGAAGTTTTCATTTTAAATTTCGAGGTAGTGAAAATCGGATCCCATGTTTGTATCTCACAACGTGCTTTCCTCTGTGGAGGGAATCACGATTTCCGGGATGAAAAATTCCGCTATCGAAACGCCCCGATTACCATTGAAGACGAGGCATGGATTGGAGCACAAACATTCGTAGCACCGGGCGTAACAGTGGGAGCAGGCGCTGTTGTGAGCGCATGTTCCTTCGTAAATCAGAACCTACCTCCTGCAATGATTTGTGCGGGGAATCCATGTGAGGCGGTGAAACCAAGGTGGAAATCTTGAGCTTTCTCATCAATGAAAAAAACTCATACGAGCCAAAACTTGACGAAATGATTCATTTCTCGTTTAATTTTGCCAGTGGCATTAACGAAAGTGAAAAAAGCTCATTAACGATTGTATAGAAATTTAAGAAATGGCAGCATCACGTGAACGAGGTCTTCCTCAAATTCTCATCCTTTCGCAAGTCTGTGCGATCTTGGTTATTTACTGGCTAGGAGCATTGGTCATTTTATCGCAAGTGCCGGATGGCAGTGACTTTTGGCGGGCGTACTTCAAGTATTCGATCGTTGTGGTGGCAACGATGTTGCTTGAGGCATCCATGCGACCAGAAAGCTTGCGTCCTTCCGTGGTGCGTTCGCGGCATCGGGCAGGGCAGATTTCCCGCAGACAAGTCGCGTTCGTCGTGCTCGCCACGACCTTATTAATGGTGTATCAACGCGACACCTATGTATCGCGTGCTTTTTTTGCTTACTTTGGCGTTTTTTCTTACGCAGCACTTTATTATACCAATCGGAATGCGATTGGTTGGCTCAATAATTTAGGAATGAAATACATTCCGCACTGGCGGCCACGAACCATGGTTCTGGGTTCGGCTCAATGGTGCGATATGGTATTGCCTCACCTAGAGAAACAAAAAAATGCCGTAAAGGTAACCAAGGTCGAGCGGATTGAGGATGTTGAGGCGGACGGGAAAAAATACCTCGAAATGTTGACGGATGCGGAGATCGACCTTCTCGTCGTGCCGCCCCGACCTTGCAAGAATTTGTCGGCGATCGATTTGATCCGCTTAGGTGACCGCGTGGGTTTCCGTTGTTGGTTGCCCGTTGAGATTTCGATTCTTCATGGGCGGGATTTCGACATTCGGCGTGTGGGCGGCATTGATATGGTGACGCCACCAGTGGAGCCGTTGGAGAATACATTTAACCAACTTGTGAAACGTGCTTTTGACCTCTGCGTGTGCCTGCCGGTGGTAGCCTTCGTGATGCCGCCGTTGTGCTTGATGGTGTGGTTAATTCATAAAAGGTATTCCCCTGGCCCGTTATTTTTCCGGCAAAATCGAGTGGGGCAGAATGGATCAGTATTTCGTGTCTTTAAATTCCGCACTTTGAATGTGGTGAACGAGAACGAGGCCAAGCAAGTGACGAAAAACGATAACCGGATTTTCCCATTGGGTGGGTTATTGCGTCGCTTGAGCTTAGATGAAATTCCGCAGTTCCTCAACGTAGTGACGGGTGACATGAGTGTTGTGGGACCTCGCCCACACATGGAAGCACATGAGCTAGAGTTTCGCGAAATCTTCGAGCGCTATGGAGTCCGCCGCTATGTCAAACCAGGGGTTACGGGATTAGCGCAGGTCAAGGGTTTCCGCGGCGAGGTGAACCGCCCGCTGGATCTTCGGCATCGAGCGAAATTGGATAATTTCTATGTGGGGAACTGGAATGTAACGCTGGATGCGAAAATCGTGGTGATGACATTCCTAACGATGTTTTTCCCGCCGAAGACGGCGTATTAAGTTTGGATACTGCTGAGTAAAATGGGTTTACCCCTATTCAACAAAGCAATAGCAGAAAGTTCGCTGTAACAAAATCATCTGATTTTGGCGAGCTTAGCCGTCTGTATTTTCAGCGTTACGAGTATCTTCCGACGCAAGAAACAAACGGGATCTTTCTTCCAAGAGCAAGATGGGAAAGGCCCAGGCGGCGATCCAGTAGCGTTTGAGAAAGACTTTGGGATTTTGGGCGATGCGGTAAAACCAACCTAGGTAGAATCGGTCGGCCCATGAAGGAATTGAGGCTTGTCCCCCTGTCAGGAAGGCGATTGCGCCACCTGTGCAGAGGATGACAGGCCCTTTTTTTCTTCCGTTTGGGGTAAATTGTTCGCTTTGTAAGGCGTTTCGTAGGCAGAAACCGAGTTTTTCTTGTCGTCCGCCGCCGATGCAGAGGATGACCCAGTCCGCTTGAGTTTCTTTGGTAACACCAAGTAATTCTTTGTCTTCGTAATCCTGATCTTCGCGATAAAAAGGAGCTTGGTAGTAGCTCTGATTTTTCGGATCGAGACCAACGGAAGCGGTGTAGTTGGCGATACGGGTTTGTTCTGCGGGATTCGGGACAACCCAGAGAATTTTCCGATCTTCAAAGGGCAGGGCTTTGGGGTAACTGATGCCAAAGAGGCGCTGGAGAATCTGTAAACCAGAAATCCGTTCGATGGGATTTCGCAAAATATGACGGAGAATTAAGGCTACGTAACCGCCATCGACAACGGCCCAGTCCGATGCTTGGTAGGAGCGGCGCAAAAAAGGATCGAGACGCATTTCAGCAAGTGATGGCGCAGAGGGACAAGTAAACAAGCCACCTAGTGCATCGGCATTGCAAATTAATTTTTCACAATGACCATTCCAAAAGCGTATTCCTAAGAAACATCGTGTGTTCTTTACATCAGACATGAGAAAATATGGTATCCAGATTACTATAAATGCGGATAACGCCATCTATCGTAAAGATATCCATTGACTTGTCGATAGTCTTTTTTCATAAATTTTCTCGGAGACCACGATGCTGAATCGATCATGTTTTTACCCTCTTTTTGTTTGGTGCTTGGCATGGTTTCCCGTAATGTTGAGTGCGAGTTACGCGTGGAAATATGGGGAGTATTATGATTATGGGTGGATTGTTCCTGTTGCGGCTTTGTTGCTTGTGATGCGCAGATGGAATGCATTTGAGTCTGTGGCTCCTGCAGAAGAACGATCATGGATGTACATTTTTTTTCTATTGTTACCATTATTTTTCGTATTACGGGTTTTTTATTACGTTGATCCGAGTTGGCGATTGCCTGTGGGGATCCTAGCGTTAGTTTCGGCGTTTTTTGGTCACTGGATATTCCAAAGAGTCGGCGGGTTGGCATTTTCTCTGTCCTTTTGGAAAATTTCTCTATTGATGTTATCGGCGATCCCTTGGCCGAATGTTCTCGAAAAGAAGCTCGTACATTGGCTCACGGATCATGTGATTCAGGTATCGGCTGAGATTTTCCGACTCTGTGGCAAACCAGTGGAAGTGTTGGGTGATCGCATGAGCTTAGACGGCATGGTGGTAGAGGTAACCAATGGCTGTAGTGGTGTGAGATCATTTCAGAGTTTTTTCATGGCAACTTGGTTTTTTGCGGAGTTACAAAATTTGAAGATGGATAGCACATTGAAGCTTCTAGGCTGGGCACTAGTAGGGGCCTTTGTGGTGAATACTGGCCGAGCATCTGCTTTGGCATACATTCGGTTCAACCGAGGACAAGAGGCTGCTGACGCTGCTCACGATATGGCAGGACTGGTGGCATTTTTCCTAAGTGCGGTATTTTTCTATTGGCTTTCTGTGCGATTAGACCGAAGCTCAAAACGTCGCGTGATTCGGAAAAAGACAATAATTTCTCCCACCCCTTAAAAGCTAATGATTGAAAAAATTCAAAAATGGATTGGATATTGGTATGAAGCGCACCCGCTGATACGCTTATTTATCATAACGATAGGATTAGCGCTGTTCGGCTGGAAAGTGGGCTATCCTGGCTATCAAAGTGCCGCAACTTGGTGGCGTGGTCAGCAACTCGTCAAGGCAGAGCGAGCCATTGAGGAAGGCAAAATGGAAGACGCGAGGAACTTGTCTGCCTCTGTGTTACGAGCCGGTGATAAAAGGGTGATCGAGGCACTAA
This sequence comes from Akkermansia muciniphila, assembly GCA_945862285.1. GTDB lineage: Bacteria > Verrucomicrobiota > Verrucomicrobiia > Verrucomicrobiales > Akkermansiaceae > UBA956. Next base: position 21,048 of record CAMAYN010000045.1, read on the forward strand.
GAATTCTGGAGAAATCGATGACGGCTTTACAGGATCCCAATCGCGCGTTGATCGGGAGATCGCTCGTATTTCACCCAAACGCTTCGTCAGAAGATCGTCGTCGTGGCTTTTCGCTCATGCTACAAGACTTGCCATTAGGATTAGTAGGCATGGGATGGTCCAATCTGCCAAAAGAAGATCATATTGATCGTCAAATCGCTTTACCTTTTTGTGATCGGTTAATGAAGCATAACAAATTGCAGGAAGTGATCAACGTGATCCAAGGATTTGAAGGTTGGGAAAAAGATTGGGAGCTTTCAAGGCAAGTGATCCGCGCACTCATCGCAAATGAAAAAACGGAATCATCGGCTCAGGCACAGCAATTGATCGATCAACACTGGCCTGCTGGCAACCAGGCAGCGGGGCTTGAATTACTCGAGATGATTCCTGTTGTGCAATTAGACGCCAATTTGCTCCCCAACTCATTGAAGCGGCTCAATCCCAGTGTGCCTCGAGAAGGCTTGATGATCGCCCGCCTGCAGTATGCCCAAGAAAAATGGACGCGCTTAGAAATTGTTGATCAAGTGATACAGCAATGGCAAGACCTTGCTCAGAAAGATGTGGCTAACTTTTTATTGGCGACTGGCATGCATTACAAATTAATCTCCTGCTACCCTCCCACATCTGCGACTTTGAAATTGGAAGGGATGGCACCTTTACTGATCGAGGCCTGTGTAAAAGAAAAAGAA
>CAMAYN010000046.1 GCA_945862285.1 Akkermansia muciniphila
CCTTCCCCTCATCTTTTTAGTGTATTCTTCTATCGTTGTTTCACTCATAGCCATAGCTCGCGCTAGAGTGTCTCCTTTTATGAGGCAACCGATCCCTTTCCTCCTCACTCAACTTTTTTTTCGGTGTCCGCTTCAATGAGGCAACGCGGGGGTTATATTAGCGAATCTTTATACTTGCCACGTTTCAAAATAATCCTCAATCTCCGCCTTCAACTACTGTAATTTTCAATGAAACAACGCCTATTAGTTCAAACATTTGTTGCTTTTTCTCTCTTTCCTCTACTTTCTGCACAAAACACAAACAAGAATAAAGAAAAGAATCCTAGCCCTGCTGCAACACCAACAGTAGCTCCTACCGAAGCAGCAGTGTCGGACTCTTCGACTCCCGCGTTACCGACTCCTGCGACGTCTCTTCCGAGCGTAGCTCCTACACTAAGCGGTCCAATCAAAGAAGCACTGCAAGCTTTCAATGAGGGTAGACATGTGAAAGCGATAGAAATTGCTAAACCACTAGCCGACAAAGGGAATGGGGATGCACTTTTCTTAATGGGAATTGCCTTCGAAAGTGGCCGCGGTGTGGAATCTTCCCGCGAGAAAGCTATCGAATATTATACAAAGGCTATCGCTGAAAATCAAAAGGATGCCATCTACCGTTTGGCGCAAATCTATTTTTCCTCCAAAGAAAAAGCTGACTTAGATAAGGCTCTTCGTGTTCTCGAGGATGAAGCTAAAAAAAATCCCTCCACTGCCGGTCGCGTTCTCGGTGAGGCCTACGCGAAAGGTTTTATTACAGGGAAAACTGATATCGATCTGGCCATGCAATGGTGGACTTCCGCTAGTGAAGCTGGCGATGCTATTTCGACGCGCACTTTAGCAGGGATTTACGACGGCATGGAACAATTTAAGGAAAAAAAGGATTCGAAGAAAGCCCTTGAGCTGTTTAAAAAAGCCATTACGCAAGGAGACAAGAGTGCCATGATTGCGGTTGGCTCACGTTTGCTCAATGGAGATGAATCAGTTCGTGACGAAAAAAGTGGACGTGAAGTGCTGGCGAAAGCCTTAGAGGAAAAGATCTATGATGCGTATCTCGCGATCGGCGACTTCGAGGAAAATGTGAAGAAGAATGTCAAAGAGGCTCTTGTACAATATGAAAAAGGTGCTGAACAGAAGCAAGTGGATTGCGCACTTAGAGCATCAGCAATTTATGCGGAAGGAAGAGAAGGTGTAGTGAAAAACGAAGTGAAAGCGATCGATTTTCTTGAAAAAGCAGCCACCACAGGTAACCCTGTTGCTTGTTATAGTTATGCTGCGAAATTGCTCGAAGTTCCTGATCCCGATATCCGTAAACCCGAGCAAAAAATTAGTGCCAACATTAAGGCTTATCCTTATCTTTTGACCGCAGCAAAGGGAGGGATCGCTGAAGCGCAAAATAATATCGCGCTTTTCTATCTACAAGGTCGTATGGGCATTGAAGATCCCGCAGCTGCCGCCGGATGGTTCCAATTAGCCGCGCAGTCGGGGAATCCTACCGCTATGGCGAACCTTGCGGCGCTTTGCGAAAAAGGCATCGGCACAGCTCAAAATTTTAGTCAAGCAGGTAAACTCTATGAGGCCGCCGCACGAGCTGGTAATTCCGCAGCCGCTACGGCAGTCGCTCGTTTGCTTGCAAGTGGTGCGGGCACAACTCGTAATATTCCACATGCTTGGGCGTGGGCTAATTTTGCCATTCAAGAAGGCTCTCAAGAGGCAAAATCCTTATTAGGAGAGGTTGCTACGATCGCGACTCCAAAAGACATTGAAGAAGGCAAAAAGTTCCTCGATGATTTGCGAGCCGATATCGCCAAAGCCCGCGGTACAGCTAGCCCTGAACCAGAAAAAAAAGATGACAAGCCTAGTTCAGAAGGTGATACTCCCAAAAAAGAAGGAGAACAGTAAGCTATCGAAGTAGTTGTGATCGATTGAGAAGAAGTGAAAATCCTAATCACGGCTGGCCCCACGAGAGAAGCCATAGACCCCGTTCGCTTTATTAGTAATCGCTCATCGGGGCGTATGGGGTATGCTCTCGCTGCTGCCTTTCTTCGCCGAGAAGATCAAGTTTTGCTGATTTCTGGCCCTACAACCATTGATATTCCCGATCACGCAGACTTTATTCCTGTAGAATCTGCGGATGACATGTATCGGGCTGTCGAAAAAGCCATCAACGATTGCGATATCGCGATCTTTTGTGCTGCCGTGGCTGACTATACCATAGCTCAACCAGAACCACAGAAAATCAAAAAAGACGCGGAGACATTCACTCTTCAATTAACGAAAACGAAGGACATCCTCGGTTCCGCTCGCGATCCATTAAACTTTTCTGGAACACTAGTTGGCTTCGCCGCAGAGACTCAAGATGTGGAGCTATACGCGAAAAGCAAGCGCAGTAAAAAAAAATGCGATTTGATCATTGCTAATGACGTTTCCCGAGAGGGCACAGGCTTTGATTCCACAGAGAATGAAGTGTTGATCATCAGCGAGTTTGAAACGATCAAATTGCCAAGGCAATCTAAAGAAAACCTCGGGCATATTCTCGCCGAAATTATCGCGGATTATCATCGAGCGCGCCAAGAATGAATATCGAATTTCATGCTACTCGATATGGCCCTGATGCATGGTTGATTCATTTTTCTCGCCAAGCCGATGAAAAAGCGTGGCTGATTTCCCGCTATCTTGTGGCGCATATCGAGGAACATCCTCTACCGTTTCTATCAGAATGGACACTATCGCCCACTGCCCTTTTACTGGAATTCCTTCCCGGACACGCTCCGCTGCAAGCACCGTCGTTTCCGCAAGAATTTCAGTGGTCGGCTCTTAAAGAACGTCCAATCATTACGATTCCAGTCGATTACAATGGGCCCGACTTAGAGCGCGTTGCTGAACACGCGAAGTGCTCCATTCGCGATGTTATTGAATTGCACAGTGGAACTACATACATTGTTCATGCGCTTGGCTTCGCTCCAGGTTTTGCGTATCTTGGAGGGCTTCCAGAAATTCTCCATACACCACGACTCGCAACGCCACGTAGCTGCATTCCTGCTGGCTCAGTAGGGATCGGTGGACCACAAACGGGCATCTATCCACTCGCTACTCCAGGCGGCTGGAATATTATTGGCACAACATCGGTATCTTTGTTTGATCCTACAAAACCACTAGAGCAGGCCTTTATACTGCATCCGGGAGATCGCGTTATTTTCGAAATCCATGAATGAAAGCCAACGAGTTCCAGTTGCGGAAGTTCTGCATGCAGGTATTTCAACAACCCTGCAAGACCTAGGCCGATCAGGGGCGAAAAAATACGGTGTCCCGATTGGCGGTGTGATGGATTGTGCCAGCATGCGATTAGCGAATCAGTTATTCGGAAATTCACCGAATGCCGCAGTCTATGAAATCCTCGGCGGAATGAAACTGCGGTGCATGCGCAACGTGTGGATCTGCCTCACTGGTGCTGGATCTGCCACAATGAACGGTCAGTCAATCTCCTTTCACCGCACGATTCATTGGCAACAGGGTGATAAACTTTCCATTTTTGGCAGTGCGCGAGGATTGTGGACATACCTAGCAATCCCCGGTGGTTGGAACGGCGGAATGTTGATTGGTAGTCGCTCTGTCTGGCCGCAAGTAGGCATGGGACGTCAATTACGCTGTGGGGACTTGCTTTATCCGAAAGACTCATCTCCCTTTTCACTCCCGTCAACGGTTAAAGCTCGCTTCACTCGTAACGATCAAGTGCCGACTTTTCCCGTAAAAGATCTGATCATCCCTATCCGCGCATGGGCTGGGCCACAGGAATCGCAATTCCCCGCAAACTCTGTTACGCAATTCTGGCACGCACCATGGACGATTTCCCTGAACAGCAGTCGCGCGGGGTATCGACTCGAGGGATTATCACTAACGGCACCAGCAGCTACGATGCCAAGTGAACCAATTATTCTTGGATCGATCCAAGTTCCGCCGAATGGTCAGCCCATCATCCTTTTGAACGATGGCCCAACCATTGGCGGTTATCCTAAAATCGCTCTCGTTCACGCGCAGAACATGGATGCGCTACGCCAGCTTCCGCCTCTATCTCGTATTCAATTCATCCGCTGCGATTGATCATGTCGTCATATTAAGATACCTGTAGCTCTTTAAGTTGTAAGTATTCCATCCGGAAGCGCAACAAGCAGGCTACGCCTCCATGGCTGCGCAATAACTCATCTTGTTCGCACACCTCAATCGGCAAGTCGTGCAATACTGCCATCAGCACCAATTCTTCTCGATCTTCCATGTGCAGTTCTTCTGAGATGACCAACTGTGATGCCGCCCCACACTTGATCGCCTCTGCACAAGCATGGATACCCATACTGACCAATCCGCCACGGCGGCTTTCCTGCATGACTTTTTCAACCGTAGCTCGGCTTTCTCGTTGTTCCGCCTGAACAAACATTTCCACTGCAGAATCGATCAATACCGAACAATTATGACCATTGGGTGCTTGAGGTAAAATTCCCACCACGGATGCCAAAACATTCTTTGGTAACTGCTCTCGCACCGACGCCACATGGCGTTGGTGACCAGCTAAAATCAAATGATTCAAGCCTTGCCGAGACATCAAATCGACAATCACGCGCGCTTTTTCACGAGCGAAACGTCGCGATTCTTCATTTCTCCGATGTTCCGCATGTTCCTTACTAACGTAGTGAACACCGACGGTATCGATCAAGGATTTTGCTACATGAATGTCCTCATGGATTGTTCCTAAATTCATCTCCACAATGCGTGCCGAGTTTTCGCTGCAAATCGCTAAGGCAAAGCGGTGAAATCGATCCTTGAGTTGAACTAGAGGGAAAATCGTTGGACGCGAACCCACATGGAAGAAAGTCTCCCATTCCGCTTCAAAAGGTAATACCATCAAAAACGGATGCTTACCTAGACGCGAAAAAATGGCCAAAGATCGAATCGAATCAGGCCATTTTTGTAAAAACATGCCTATGACTTCTTCTTTCGTTTGCACAAAGACTTCCCGTTCGACCCTTGGTAAATTTTTTTGTGCACCTACCGCCCACAATTTTAGCTCGGAAAGTAATTGATCCCGCGATAGGCGCAGGTCAAAATAGGCACTAATAATCGGGCTCTCGCTTTCTGCTAACATAGCCAAGGCTGCCGTGTGCCGACGCATTTTCATCATTACATTTTCTTTGTTATTAACCGTCTTTGTAATCGTCATAGGAAATAAAATAATCCATGTCTGCGATAAAGCATGGTGGAAATCTGGTGCCATTTTCTAATCGCGATCTCATCAAGGAGGTTCCGTGTTTGATCGAACCTAGCTACTCAATGAATTGTTACAATTTCGTAACAATCGAAGTTCCGTCTTGCTCGCCACCGAAAACTGCGCATATTCACTCGCATGAAGAACTATCTAGGGTTTTTTTGCTTCATTCCACAAATGCGAAAATTCTTATTCATTTGGATATTCTCGTTAGCTTTTTCGCATGGGCAGGAGGCTGGGCAAGGTTTTCTCAATATTGCGAATCTCGTTCCCACAAAAGAAAAAGTCACCATCACCATTATGGGTAAAGACCTAGTTCCAGGTGGATTAAGCAGTATTCAATCCACTGGATGGTTTATCGTTCCATCAGGAAGTCACTCTCTATCGCTCGCTTGCGAGGGCTATAAATCCGCGAGCGGTGCCATTTCCATCGAAGATAATATTAGCACACTTTACGTTATCTATTTAGAGCCAAATCGTAAAGACACGAAGGATAAAGATGGAAAAACATTGCCGCCGCAGATCCGCATCAAGCGCTGTCCAGCCATCGATATCAAGAAAGAGCATTATCTGGAAGTGATGTCCGTTTGTCCAGATGATGAGACGTTTCAGATTGGCAACAAGACGATGCTGCTTGCACCTTTTACTACCCAAGAAATACCTGGCTGGAGGGGTGGCGCGTTTGATGTGCAATACATGAAAAGTGAAATTGGCTCCTGCGCTGGCAGCCAAGAAAAAGGATCTTATTTTTTACTGATCGGCACCGATTTATCGGGAAAATATTCGAGCTTGATGGTGCGCAACGAAAAACAAGAGTTACCTCCATGGATGAAAGAGAAAAAGCAACCACGAAAAGAAGATCCTACTACGACGGAAAGATGAAATCGCTCTTACTATTCGCTTTAACCTGTGGTCCTCTACTCACTTATGCTGGTGAACTCAATATTCTTCACGTCGCGGCAGAGCCAGCAGTTTCCGTAGAAATTACAGCTCAAGGGAAGAGTCAAACCATTCAACTCGAAGCCGGAAAGAATTCGGGAGCCTTTACATTACCAGACGCACCGGCGACGTTAAAGGCCACCGATGCTGCGGGAGTGACTGTGAACATTCCTGCTGGCGAGACTTCTCACATCGCCATCCTTTTTACCAAGGGTGATTCTCCGAAATGGCACCTGATCCCAACCAAAAAGGGCGAAAATAAAAATTCACTCCGCGTTTTGAATCTGACCGATGGCGAACGTAACGTATTGTTTGGAGGGCAAACCCAAAAAGTTGATTCTTTTAAAGTCAACGACCTAGGACAAACGGAGCAACCGTCGATTAAGATTCAAGTGGACGGAGGAAAAGCTCGTTCGATCAAACCAGAAGATGCAGGTGCATACCTCGCGATTATTTATCCGAGCGCAGAAGGAACGAAAGTATCTTTTATCGCCGAGTAATGCGGAGAAAAGTTTGAGATCATTCATTTTTAAAAACGATTTCTCAAGCGATCAACCACTGCATGAGCTTGTTCCGCGATGAGGCGAAAACCTGCGGATATGCGGATATCATTTGCCACTCGTTGCCATAAATCTACGGCCAAAACACTCGCTTGTTGCCATTCTTCTCGAAACGCTGGTAGCGGCGGTGAGGGAGTAAAATTGCGTTCGGTCATCTCTCCTTGCGCACTAGGAGCCCACAACATAGGCAACATGTCATAGCTTGGTGTTAAACGCCATGGGATGGTATTTTCGAGGAAAAAAGAGAGATTACCAGAATGCATATCGGTATTGCCGATGAGTTCACCAAACGAGTGCAACATACGTATCTGCCGTTGACCCGCCTCATCAAGAAGACCGGAACGAGCTAGCATCGATGCGCCATCATTCCAGTCGCGCGGTAAACCTTCGAGGGCCGTCGACACCGCGAAAAGAGAAACAACCCCATGGCGACCACTAGGACCTTTGCGGTCAAAGCGTGGCACTTCCAAAAAGCGTCTTCCCCCCGCATCGAGCAAGCGTGTGCCAGTGGCCGCATGACCACTTTGCGACAAAACTTCATGTGCATGGAATTCACAAGCTAACAAATCAGCCCATCTCAGCCCTATAGTTTGATCCATTGGCGCCGTATATTTAACCAGAACGGATCGATAATCGTCAGGAGATTGTTGGATCCACGTGATGAATTTCGGTTGCTCTCCGCCCGCGGACGAACCTGGTGCATTTTGCGCAATGTGCGCTGCGATTTGTGGGAAACGCTCCGCTCGTTCTTCCTCGAGCACGATTGATGTGGGCATGATATCTCCGGCGCCTGCTAAGGCATGTCGCAACGACATTTCACCCACGACGATGTCCCCTGGTTGATCGTCGCCAAGCATTTGCAAATAAATCAAAGCATCATCATCACTCCAGAAGCGTAGGTCTTCCGGCAATGCGATAAGACGAGCGAGCCGATTCGTGATTAATCTTCCAAGAAATCCCTGCGGGCGAGAGTCTGTTAAAAAAAACGGAAACCCACACCACATGCCGTGCTCATCGATAAAACAACGTCCCCATTCTGGTGCTTCTTTTGTCCAGTTTACGAGCCATCCGCGTTCATGAACTGATTGTAATTCTGCCCACTGCGCCGCTTGACCACAATCATTGATCCGATAAATCGGCCAACGATTGCCAATATTTCGTATGCTCCTGCGCAGCAGGTAGCGGGTGCTGCGTGTGGCGCCCATCGTAAGTAAATCAAGGCCAATATCGGCCATGGCGCGTGCAATGGTGGTGCGATTTACCCGAAGTGTGCTGGCGAGTTCTGTGGCCGATACAGGACGACGTGCCCCAAGTAATTGGAGCCGTATATCGTGATGAATTGTTGTCGTTCGCGCCATGATTCGAACGAATTGTGCATCATAAATTCATTTTTTAAAAGTAATATTTTTACTTATATTTATAATATTTCACGCGAAATACCGACCTGAGTAGAAATAATTATGCATCGTAAAATTGCGTAAAAAATGACGGATTATAAAATTGCGGGCTTCGGGGGTGTTCGGTAGATATTTACTGTGATTTTCCTAACAGATTTCTCCAATTTGTTGCAAGATTCTGGTTCTGTGTTACGTAATCTGCGATGATGATTCGCACATGTTTATTTTCGGCAGCGGCCTTTACATCTGTTGGTGTGCTCATGGCAGATACTGTGGTATTGCAAAATTTTGAGGGAGATGGCTTTGGCGTTTGGACTGAGACGGGGGATGGCTTTGGCAAGGGCCCCATGCCGGGTGTAATGCCAGATTCAGGAATGGCGATGCAGGGTTTTTGTCAGGCATCGATGGCGTGTTCTGCAAAAGGCGGAGGAAATGCCGTGGGAACACTCACATCAGAAGAGTTTACGATTGGTGAAAGGTATTTGGGATTCAAGATTGCGGGTGGCACATTAGCGCAAAAAACTTGTGTGCAATTGTTAGTCGATGGAAAAGTCGCAAAAGAAGCTGTCGGCGATAAGACTTTGCATTTCGCCGCTGTGGTCTGGGATCTCCAGAAATTCATGGGAACTAAGGCGGCAATCCGAATCGTTGATGATGCCAAAGGCGAATGGGGGTTCATTGCTGCTGATCACTTTGTTTTATCAGACTCAGCGAAACCTGTCTTTCCGGCGCCTGTTCTTGCGAAAGGTGCTCAGTCATTGGTCAGTTCCCCCGTTATACCCGGATTAACCATTCCTGAAGGAGTAAAGGCGACTGTAGTTGCGGATTATCGGAAGGAAAAAGTCACATCTCCTACAGCTCTTTGCTTTGATGAAAAGGGAAATTTATATGTAAGTGAAACTCACCGATTCCGCTATGGTGTGGAGGATGATCGGAATAATCTCTTTTGGTATCTCGATGACTTGGCGGCACAAACCACGGATGATCGACGGAAATTGCATGAAAAATGGAATCATAAGAAGTCGATTAAAGATTTAACCAAGAAATCGGAGATCGTTCGTGTGCTTTCTGATACGAATGGCGACGGACGTTTCGAGAAATCTCAAGTTTTTGCTGATGGTTTTAATGATCTTCTTGACGGCACTGGCGCAGGCGTTTTTGCCATGGATGGTACGGTCTATTTTGCAAGTATTCCTAAGATCTGGGCATTGCGTGACGAGGATGGTGATTTCATAAGTGATAAAAAGTCAGTCATCCAAGATGGATTTGGTGTGAGAATTTCACTCAGTGGACACGATTTAAATGGATTTGCTCTTGGCCCGGACGGAATGATTCACGGCACTGTGGGCGATAGAGGATTGAGCTTTACCACGAAAGAGGGGAAAAAATATCATTATCCAAATGAAGGAACTTATTTCCGGTTTGAGCCCGATGGCACACGTTTCGAAATCCTCCACACCGGTTTGCGAAACCCGAAAGAGATTGCCTTTGATGAATGGGGTAATGCCATTTCTGTGGATAATAATGCCGACCAAGGTGACAAAGCGCGGATTGTTTATCTCGTGCCAGGTGGCGAAACGGGCTGGCAAATGGAAAATCAGACGTTGCATACATTTGCGGGTGCTGTGGGACTCAAGGAAGCCCCGATCAATCGTTGGATGGCAGAGGGAATGTGGAAGTTGGAAGACGAAAACATGCCAGCGTACATTTTGCCAGCAGTAGCAAATCTCACAAGTGGACCATCGGGCCTGACGTATCATCCTGGAGCGGGATTTTTAGAATCGGAACGCGGTCGCTTTCTGATTACGGATTACCGCGGATCAGGTTCGCGCTCTGGGATTTACTCATTCGGTCTCACACCGCACGGAGCAAGTATGAAAATGCTCGATGCTCGTGAATTTAATTGGGGCGTTGGTGCAACGGATGTCGAGTATTCGTATGATGGCAAGGTATTCGTTACCGACTTCAAGAATGGCTGGGAGTCCCACAACGATGGCAGTGTCTATTCTCTTGACGCGGGAGAAAACACGTATCTAGCAAATGAAGTCAAGCAGGCCGCTGCGTGGATGGCAGAAGGATTTCGCATACAAAAGACTGACGTTCTCGCGAGCATGCTGAGACATCCCGACATGCGAATCCGGCTGCGGGCGCAGATTGAACTATCGAGACGCAATGATGGATTTGCGGTATTTAAGAAGCTTCTCGAATCCGAGAATGATCTTGAAAAGCGACATTCCTTATGGGGCTTGGGAATCATTGCGCGCAGAGGCATCTTGCCACACCCGAGCGGAGACGGTTTCGTAGCCATCCCGAACGAGGCTTTCAAAAAGGAGGCGTTGAATCTATTAGTAAAAGTTGTCAAAGACCCACAAGCCGAATTCCGCGCACAGGCTCTCAAGATGCTAGCGGATTGTCCTGAAGCGAAGAAATTACAAATTCCACTCGCCGGGGCATTAAAAGATGATTCGGCTCGCGTGCGCTTCTTCGCGGCAAATGCCATGGCATCATTGAAGTTAGCTTACCTCGTTCCGAATCTCTTGGAAATGTTAGCAAACAATAAAGATCAAGATGCCTATCTCCGCGTGATTGGAGCACACGCCCTGGCTTCCACGCTTACCGAGGAACAATTTTCCTCTCTGCTCACGCAAGAAAACTCTTCCGTGCGTCTCGCCATCGTCGTTGCTCTTCGTCGCATGAAGAGTGATCTGCTCCAACAATTTCTCGATGATCCATCACCCAAGGTATCAGATGAGGCGATCCGTGGTATCCATGATCAAATGCTCGAAAAAAGTCGTCCCGCCGTCGCCGCGCTGTTAGCCAAGCGTGACGTATCCCGCACGGAAATGATGTGGCGCCGAATTCTCCACAGTGCTTTCCGCAGTGGTGGCCAAGAAAATGCACGTCTCGTATCTGATGCCGCTGCCGACTCGCGACTTGAAGATCGTGTTAGAAAAGAAGCCATGCGCCTTTTATCTGAATGGTCTGCCCCGTTTCCTGTTGACCAATCCGTGGGATTTTATTCCCCCCTTCCCAAGCGTGATCCACAAGAAATCAAAGCTGTTTTGACGGAAAAACTACCCACAATTATTCGATCCGGAGCCTGTGTAATGGCGCAGGCTCTTAGTCTCATCGAGCAATACAAATTAGGTTTTGAAAAACTCAGCGCCGAAGATTTTAAAGCAATCGCTGGAAATAAAGATCTCCCCTCCGCGGCGCGGGCAAAAGCCATCGATCTTTATATTTCGATGTCACCACCAAATGCGACGCAAGATTTAGCAACTTGGGCCAGCGATGCTGACGCAATCGTGGCCCTTTCCGCTTTGCAGAGTATGGCGAAAAGCTCTCCCGAAGCTGCCGCGAAACCATTGGTTGCGGCTACGAAGAAAAACGATATGCCGCTGCAACAGGGCGCATGGACTTTATTGGCCACGGTTCCAGGCGAGGCCGTTGTCGATCACTTTGTGGCATCCATGAATGAATTAATTGAGCAAAAAGGAGAAGTTCCCTACGCGATAGAATTGTTAGATTCGGCAAAATTGCGCCAAGAAGAAGTAGTTCAACAAGTCTATCAACGTTGGCAAAAATCACTGCAAACGGGTGATATGCTAGCTCCATGGCGCATCGCATTGCATGGCGGCGACCCGAAGCGTGGAGAAACCATTTATCATTCTCACCCCTCAGAATGTATGCGTTGTCACCGTGCAGGCACAGGCCATGAAGCCGGCGGCGAAGCGGGACCAAATCTTGGGGGCGTCGCGAAACGCGGCGATCGCACATACTTGCTCGAATCTTTATTTGTGCCAGGCGCGAAAGTCGCCGATGGCTACGGCATGGTTTCCGTTACCCTGAAGGACGGAAATTTTGTCGGTGGGGTTTTGCTGAAATCTACGGATGAATACGTTGATATCGATGCTGGCCAAACCATTTCTCGGGTTAGTCGAGTGGATATTGATAAAATGACCGATCCTGTTTCGGGAATGCCTCCTATGGCGGGCTTACTGAAACCTCAGGAAGCTCGTGACCTTGTTGCATGGCTTGCCACACTGACCACCGGGCAGAAACTTGCACCATCGGGGAAAAAAGTCATACCCGTGAAACTAATCAGTAAGGAGGAGAAGGACGAGAAAGCAGCCAAAGAAAAAGAGAATCCTACATCCGCTCCATCGTCTGATCCTGCGAAAACAGCAAGTGCCGAAACACCCATGCCGACAACCGCTGAGCTATTGGCGATAGGCAAGACGCAGTATGCGTTGTGCATGGCATGCCATGGCGCAGATGGCGGTGGCGTGGCGGGAGTAGCGCCTCCCCTTGCAGGTTCAGAATGGGTAACAGGTAGTGTTAAAAACCTCATCCGTATTCAACTGAGAGGCTTACAAGGCCCGATCAAGGTAAAAGGTACGGAATATAGTTTGGCTATGATGCCGTTAGCCCATCAATCCGACGAGCAAATTGCCGGTGTGCTGACCTACATTCGCAATAGCTTTGGAAATAAAGCGTCTGCCGTCACTGCGGCGGAGGTAAAAGAATTGCGCGGCGAAGTGGGGAAACCCATGCTAACGGTGGCAGATCTGGAGCCGGTGGAAGTTGCGATAGCACCCACGCTCAAATCAGATATTTCTGCAAATGGCAGTATCCCACAACAAAGCGGAGTTCTCCCCAGTGTCGGATTCATTGAAAGCATTGGACTTCCTCCTGTTTTACTCGGAGCCATTCCACTTTTCTTCTTTTCTTGCCTTGCGATAGGCCTGAAAAAGCGCGAATAACATTTTTTTACTAGCGTAATTCGGCGAGATACTCGATGCAATGTTGTGACCACGTTTCTAGCCGGTCAAACATTTCACCGCGTAATTCGGAAAGTGCTGTGAATCCTAAGTCGCATAGCGCATCTTCCCGAGAACGCACATCCATCTGATCCAAATCAACGAGGTGAACAATGCCAAGGTGAACTTGACCAACGGGATTCGTATCGTCATTTAACAAAGCAATAATTCGGCTATGTTGCTCACTCTTGATTTCAAGTTCTTCTTCTAACTCACGAGCTACTGCGGCAAAGTAGGCATCTGGGCCGACTCTCCCGCTTGCGGTATCGATCGGATTGATATGCCCACCAACGCCTACAGAAATTTTGGCGTGAAGTCGGCTTTCGCCACCCGCTTTGCCTCTTGTGTAGTGAAGGATTTTTTCACCACAGCGGAAAATGCAATACGGAATCAATTGCTTATGGGTAGGATCCTCTTCCGCTAAGGCACGATCCATGAAAAAGTGATTTTCAGGAGCGAGCAAGCGTGCCATCCAGGTATCGACATCGGTCGATTGAATCCCCTGAAATGCGCCCATTTCTTCCATAAGAGCACGAGGTACCACTAAAACTTGCTCACCAGAGTATTTTGACATGGCGGAAAGCTACGTTTCTCTTCGCCTTCCCGCAAGTGCAAAGGAGCGAAACGAGAAAGTGCACACCTTCTTGACTTTCATTCTTTTGGGAGATTATTTCTTTGTTGAGGAAAATGAATTCGGATCTACAAGACAAGCTGGCGCTCAGCCAGCAGAAGCGGCTGATGAATGCCTCATTGGTCGTGGCGGTATTGTTGCTCGGCTTAAAAATATGGGCGGCGGAGATGACGAAGTCGAGTGCTCTATTCTCCGACGCGGCGGAAAGCGTTGTTCATCTCGTCGCCGTTTGCATTGCCGTTGCCGCCTTGCGCTTGGCGCATAAACCAGCGGATGAAGAGCATCAATTCGGCCACGATAAAGCGGCGTTTCTCTCAGCGGGGTTTGAAGGGGCAATGATTTCTACGGCGGCACTTTTCATTTTTTATGAATCCGGACGGCAAATTTTCCAAGGACCGAAGGTAGAACATCTGTGGCTCGGTTCGCTGATTTCTTTGGTGGCCTTGGCAATCAATTTGATTCTATCGATCTTGCTTTTACATACGGGAAAGAAAACAAAATCTCCTGTATTATTAGCGAATGGCCATCACGTGATGGCAGATGTGATTACTAGCGTTGCGGTATTGTTTGCACTGGCCTTGGTTTATTTTACTGGTTGGCCATGGTGGGATCCCATCGTGGCGATGCTCGCTGGGGCAAATATTCTAAAAACAGGAATTGGCTTGGTGAGGAAAAGTCTCTCGCACTTGATGGATGCGGCAGAGCCGGAAACGGAACAACGGATTCGCGCGTGCTTGGATGCACTCAAACAAGAAGCTGCATTCACTTACCATCATTTGCGTCATCGGCATTCGGGGCATACGCACTGGGTGGAACTGCACATTGTGGTGGCCGATGATATGAACATCCACGACGCCCATGAAATCGCCACGATGGTGGAGGGGAAAGTAGCGGCGCTTTTGGAGCCATACGGACGGATCATCACCCACCTCGAGCCGCGGTCAGCAGAGGAGCATGATGAATTTTGGGAGGGGAGGCGATTTTGATGTGCTCGTTGTCATTTTGCCTACGGGCAATCTGTTTCATTCTGCTACGATTCAGTTCCTTAATCCCAACGGGATTTTGTCGCAAAGCCTAGGGTTGCGGACTGCCGCTACCCTAGGAAAGTTGGCCGTATTTTCTTTTTAACTCCAACGGAGTTGTGGCTCATCTTGGCGTGGATGCGGGCGTTGCGGGAGTCTCCTCGGCATTTTTCTTCTTTGCCACCGCGATGGGATCACGGGCAAGCAAGTATTCTTGATAGAAGGAAGTTCCAATGAATTGCAGGGCGAGTTTGTCGAGTCCTTTTTCGAGAAGGTTATCGATTTCATCCAGCGTCGCGGCCAGATTCTCCGTAGCGGCGGTTTTGCTGCCGCGAGCAGCGCGGGGTGTGCCGAGCAACAGATTATAGGTTTCGATCTGCGTTTCCAGTTCATCCAGCTTGCCATTAGTGAGACCGACATCGGCGATGTTTGGCTGTGAACTGCCAGCAGCGGCAGCGGGAATAGCGCGAGCGAGAGTAAGCAACTCCGTAGCTTTATCATCCACAAGGGCATCAGGAAGAGCAGAGATATCACTGGGCAATAGATCGGCTTTGGCTTGTAGAACTGGATCGCTGCGCAGCAAAGCGAGGGCGGATAGAGCACCGCCGGTCTCTAGGATTTGCGCGGTTAGTTCGGCACGCTTCTGGTTTTTCGCCTGAGTAATGCCGCTGGTGTTGCTGGTCTGGATGAGGATGCAGGCATCCGCATAGGAAATTTTCGCGAGAAAAAGATCATAAAGCGGCTTCCATGCCGGAATGCTGGAAGTCAAAGCTTGGCTGGTCTCTTTCGCGCTGAGGGCGCGGACGGCGAGGTGACTATCGTATTTAAGGCGTTGTCGATCATTCATTGTTTTTGGAGGTTTGTGGTTTGATTGTCGAAAGACGTTTTACGAATCATTCATAAAACTGACTTTAGAATTAGCGGATTTGATGGCAGGTGTAAATCATTTTCTACGGGGCGATTGATTGATCTACGTTTAAACAAAAGGCGGCAGACAAGCACTCTGCGCTAATGATCTAGCGGGTTCAGCGTTCATCAATCATCGAAACGGTAAGCCAAACGGCAAAAATATCATAGCTAACGAGCGTGTTATGGATTGCTTAGTCAAAGCAAATTCTTTTAGTTCTATCGAAGCTATTCTGATTGATGCATTTGTGGATCGAAATTGTATAGAGGAACTTAAGGAGAAATATCACAGCTCATTTAGCGCAAGTGAGATCGTATCTCGGAAGAATAACATGATGAGCCAGCCGCATTTCTCGTGTAATTCGCAAGAGAGTGAAATGCTGAGATTAGCAAAAAAACTTACGTCATTAAAGCGGTTTGCAGACGTATAAAGCATCACGAAGCAATTCAGGATTTAGAATCAAATCCCCAGCGTTTTCTGTGCCGGATTCGTCAACTCATCCGGACGGAAGCCGTCTTTGAGTAGAATCGATGAAATGGCGCAAAGATTCGCTGTGCGGAGTCGTTCGGCCCATTTGGTGAGTGTGTTCGCATCCTCGGTGAGAATGACTGTGCAATTCTCCAATTGGGCCTGCGCGAGGATTTTGAGATCGTTGCGCACGACATTTCGATTTCCCGTCTCTTCAGCAGGATTGTTTTTGAGGAACTTTTGGTATTTGGCGGATTCCCTCGCATGCCGGAAATTGAACGGAACGACGTGGAAGGAGGCGAGCGGAAGATCGGTGATGGGCTGTCCACACTCGAACTCCGCAACTACGAGAGTCGATAGACAAAGCAGATGCCCCGCTTCCAGACAATGCCGATAGTATTCGACAGCGGTGTGGTGATTCGGACGAGAAGGATCGGCGAATGTGATCAAAAACGAGGTATCGACACAAATACGAACCATTTGCCTAAGACTCCCTCAATTGTTCCACCCACTCTGTCGGGCTTGCGATCCCTGCCCATGCTTCACGGCCTCTGTGCCATAGGTTTTTCAGCTTTTCTTCATCGATTTGGCGTACAGGTTTCACCACATCGATCAGACGCGCATTGCGAATTTCTCCCGTGTGAATGTGTTCCTGAGCTAAAATGTGAACGGTCATGGTGCGATAGAGGTAGTCTTTTCCCTCAAGCAGAGACTCCGTCGCTTCTATTTTCAGAGATTCTCCAGAGGATAGCACCAAATGCAAATTAGGCTTCGTTTTGCCGCCCATATCCACGACACGTCCCGTAAGGTATTTTTCCGCGCGCACCCAAAGATCCTGCTGCAGGTGACGGTACTGCGTATCCGGAGTAATCTCCAGATAGGCGGAGGTGTGATCTGCCAATGCAGCCACGAGGTTATACCGTCTTTTTGAGCCTTCTTTCGCCGCGCGCGATTGCCAACTTTCAATTACCTCGGCGCGCTTGGGTGAAATGGAGTCCAAATCACCCGCTTCCCGCAAGGTGTTCAAATCCTGATGCAGCGATGCTGCGATGAATGCCGGAACGAGAGAAACCAATTGAACCGAACCAAGCGTAATTGCTACCGAGGGAAGACCAATCTCGGTGCGGTGATTGTCACCCTGAATGAGCGCAATGATCTCGCCCATGAATTGATGGAGTGTTAGTAAATCCACGTTCGCAGGCGTTAGCGGTCGCCCCTCCACCTCATCGTGGAGAGAGAATGATAGCGTATATACCTGATCGCTCACGCGGTCAAGATAACGCAAAATTGCCGAAAGTTAAGAAAAATTCGCAACGATCATTGCCGCGTGCTGCTCGGATCAGTTTTTGATGCTTCGTTTCCTCTCTTCCGTCCTAAAAACGTAATTTGACGGAATCGACGAAATGCAGCAGGAATTAGCCGACCATAGAACTTCCGGTTTCAGTATGATTGGAGTTTGATTGCGTGGCTTAGACTTCCATTGACAAAATTTGACGAAATTTTTGTTTCGGCGCATAAGTCATTTATGGGATAACCCTCTACATTACGCGAACCGATGAAATCATGGAGGCTAAGGGGTTCAACCAGACGGAAATGGGGAAATCGCTGGTGGGCGGCAGGTCACAATTTTGAAGTGGTTTAAGGTAAATTTTCCCTTACCAGCGTTTGTAAATGGGCTTCTGACGGATGTAAATGGGCTTCTGACGGATGTAAATGGGGCTTTGACGGATGTAAATGGGCTTCTGACGGATGTAAATGGAGTTTTGGCGGATGTAAATGGACTGCTGGTGGTTGCAGCGGGCTTCCGGCAGATGCAGCGGGTTTCTGGCGGATGTAAATGGGTTTCCGGGAAATGCAGCGAGCTTCCGATGGTTGTAAATGGGTTTCTGGCGGATGTAGATTACGTTCCGGCGTGTGCAGCGAGCTTCCGATGGAGAGAAATGTTCTTCCGGAAATTGCAGCGGGCTTCTGGCGGTGGGGGATGGCTTCCGATCAGCCGGTGGTTCTGAGGCCGGAGGCGATAGCGTTGATGGAGAGGAGGATTTCGGGGAGTAGCGTATCGGCGGCAGTGGCATCTTCTACTTTGAGGAGGTTCCGCCATTTTCGTAGTAGCGCGACTTGTTGATGATGCAGGGTGGCGAGTGGTTCGTTGCGGATCGCCAAGGTGCGCGCCATCCGCGGGCGGCGGTCGTGCATGTTGCCGTCGAGCAATTCGGCGAGGAGTTGCGTGGTGGTATCGTACTCGGCGAAGATCATGCCCATGAAGGTGTCGCGTAATGCGCTGTCTTCCACAAGGTTGCCGTAGAGTTCCATGATGCCGCGATTCGCGGAATGGAGATTGGTTTCGACATTGGTGAGCACGTAGGCGACGAAAGGGGTGGTTTCCACAGCTTTTTTTAGCAATGAAAATTCCTCTGGGGATTCTTTTTTCAATGCGGCTAGGCCACTGCCAACGCCAAACCAGCCGGGTAGATAGAAGCGCGCTTGCGTCCACGAAAAGACCCATGGGATGGCGCGTAAATCACTGATGGAATGACCTTTTTTTCCTGTTCTTCTGACCGGACGTGAGCCGATGCGGGCGTTTTCTAGGGCATCGATGGGAGTTGCTTGGCGATAGAAATCGATGAATCCGGGGTGTCGTAAAAAGGATTGATAGGCTGTGGTGCTGTAGGTGGCGATGCGTTGCAGTGCTGCGGGCAGTTGTGGTGAGGATACGGGTGCCGCTTGATACATGTGGCTCGCTGTGGTGACGGAGGCACCAGCGACTAAGAGTTCGAGGTTGTAAGTGGCGTTGGCGAGGTTGGCGTATTTTTGGGAGATGGTTTCGCCTTGTTCGGTCATGCGGAAGCCGCCATTCATGGAGCCGTGGGGGAGGGATGCCATGAACCATTGTGTGGGGCCTGCACCGCGGGAGATGGTGCCACCGCGTCCGTGGAAAAAGAGGAACTGCACACTGTGGTTGCTCGCCGTTGTGGTGAGTTCGGCTTCGGCTTTATGTAAGGCCCACTGGGCGGCAAAGATTCCACAATCTTTGTTCGAGTCCGAGTAACCGAGCATGATTTGCTGCGAGGGGAATGGGGTGGCGTGTTCGGCGTTTTTGTGTCGAAGTTGTACGGAACGCATGACGATTTCTTCGCTCAAATATTCGGTCATGATCCGTGGGGCATGCTCTAGGTCATCCATGGTTTCAAACAACGGAACGATTTCTAAGGGGCACCAGATGCCATTTTCGTCGGTGGCCATGAGTCCGGCCTCGCGGGCAAAAAGATAGACGCCGAGCAAATCGGAACATTTCCGCGTCATGGAAACAATCAGCGAGCCAATGCCACCGAAGCCGTTTTGTCGGATGTGGGATGCTAACACGCGGTAGGCACCGAGGACGAGGTCTGATTGCTCGCCTGCGGATACACTTTCGTGAAGGAATGGCCGTGCGTGGGAAAGTTCGCTACGGATGAATGAAACGCGGCGTTCCTCGTCCCAAGTGGGGTAGTTTACTCCATCGGGAATGCCGGCGGCGTGGAGTAATTGTGCAAGTGCTTGATCGTGGAATTCGGAATTTTGGCGGATGTCCAAGGTCGCCAAATGAAAACCGAAAATCTGGAGTTTGTGCCGAAGGGGGCGGATATGCTCCTCGACGATCATTTCACAACCAGTCGCGGCAATGGTTTTCGCAAGAATGGCGAGATCCGCATCGACTTCCTTTGGTTGTCGATAGATCGATAGACTGCCCTCGATTTCTTTTGCGTGGAGTAGGGCAATCGACATCAAGCTTGCTAACTGCCGCCATGGTTCCTCGGAATGCCGATCAATGACATCTTTGCACAGATCATCTGGCACAGCGGCGCGAAGTTCAGCAATCCGTTGGGTAAGTTCAGTTGGAACTTGATTCAGATATTGGGAGAGTGTGAGGTCGTGAGCAAGGCGATCCATTTCACGTCCCATTAATTGAAATGCGGCGCGGCGCATGAGTCCGAGCGTTTTTTTCGTTACTTCGGGAGTGACAAGCGGGTGGCCATCGCGGTCGCCACCGATCCATGTGCCGAAGCTTAAGCGTGGTATATGGCCAGCGGCGCGAAGTGCATTCATGGGCAGGCCAGCCTCGCGCCATGACTCGGTAAAGTGGAGGTCTAGGCGATCGATCGCCGCAGGAAATAAATCGCGGATGAAACGAATGGCATCGCGCAATTCGCGAAAAATATCGGGCCGTGTTAAGTGGATTTCGCCCGTGCGCCATAGTGTTTGCAAGTTCGTGACGATGCGTTCGCGGATACGATTTTTTTCCCTTGCGGTAAATTTCGGAAACTCATAGCGCACCATTTCATCGTAAATCGCGCGATGTCGTTCACGCACGGAAGTCCTCTTCGCCTCTGTGGGGTGAGCGGTCAATACGGGTTGAACATCCACTTGGGAAAGCACGTTGAGGATTTGATCGGGCGTGAGTCCCATTTGCCCCATATCGCGCAAAGCTTGTGACCAAAGGCCGCGAATGGATGCTGCGCCAAGTTCTTTTTCCCTTTCTCTGCGGATGGCCGCTGCCACTCGCTCTTCCACCATGTTTAATAGCTGGAAACCGATGGAATACAATTGCTGGATGCCTTCTGGTGCTGGTTCTTTGGGAATAGGTAATTCCGACCATGGCAGGTAGGGTAAAAGATGATCTTCTCCTAGTTCACGGAGTGCATCTCCAAGGCAAGAAATGAGAAATGATAAGCTATCATCAAGCAACTCGAATCCCTCGAGGCGAAGTCTTTGGCGGGCAACGGACGAATCTGGCACGGCGATTCGTTAGCAAGAAGTGTGCCGAATCACAAATAAAAAAACACCTCGCCTCGCAGCGAGCCATACTCTATGGTGTCAGCGATCGAGTCGCGTACATGCCTCAATTATTGGTTGATTGTTTGATTCTGTCGTATTTTACATTTTTTCATGAAACCCCATACCATCTGCTCTGTGATTTTCGCAATGGCGCTCGCTCCGTGGTGTTTCGCGAAAGAATACCGAATCGACTCACAGGCGAAATTCGATCTTCTCAATACCACTGCGCTCAAGCCAGGTGATGCCATTTTGCTGAAGCGGAGTATGCAGTTTACTGGAATGCTCGCACCGCAAGGAAATGGCGCGGAAGGTGCGCCCATCCGCATCGATGCCTTTGGCGAAGGAAAGCCGCCACGTATTGACGCCGGGGGCAAGCATCCAGCGGCCGTTTTACTCCAAAATCCTTCTTACTGGGAAGTCCAGGGATTAGAAATTACCAATACCAATGGCAAGGACGAAGACCAAGGCGCTCTGTATGGCATCCGTGTCGTAGTCACAGGCACCGAGGGAGTCTATCGACATGTTTACATCAATCAATGCCACGTCCACCATGTGAATGGGATGGTAGCAGGGAAAAATCGTGGCGGAATCCATGTTGATGTGGTGAAGTTAAAAAGGACAACCTTGGATGATTTGCGGATCACCAATAATCGCGTAGAGAATGTAGGGGGAGTGGGGATTTCAAATTATTCCTCGTGCGGCAAAGTCAAAATTTTCCCTGATCGCGAGGAATCGAACCATCTATGGACGCGAGTCTATGTCGCGGGAAATACCGTAGATTTTACTGGGCGGAACAACATCATTGCGCGAGCGAGTAAGGATGCGATTTATGAGCACAACGTCCTAGCCAACAGCAGTA
>CAMAYN010000047.1 GCA_945862285.1 Akkermansia muciniphila
GAACGATTGGTAAACGTCCGCGCTGGATCAGTCACTGTTAGTACCTGATTCACTATCGTCAATCCCCCTCGCCCATCGCTCACACGCAAGGTCATTTGATATTCGCCACCAAAGGTGAAACTTGGTGCAATTTCAAATCCATCTTGCACTTCCACTTGTGCACCGAAGTCCCAGGCATACGTCAAAGCATCCCCATTCGCATCCGTAGCATTGGCAGCAAAATACACGAGTTGCCGTGCCGTTGCCGAAGATGGTGCCGCAGCGAAGGCGACATTTGGCGCGTTGTTGGTGGGGAAAAATGGCTGACATCTCTGCGTTACACCGCCGCTATCCACAGTCAAGAATTGCCCATTCCCCCAAACGAGACCATTCGCTTCGGCGATGGCGGCATTGCCATTTGCTCGCACCCAGCGCTGTCCATCGACGGAAACTAACAATGCTCGTGGCGAAGTATTTTCATCCATCGCGCGGGCGGTGCACAACATCGTGCCGTCGGATGCAATCGCCATCAAATATGTCGTCCATCGCGTCCCCGCAGGCAGTGCCGCGTCGGCCCATGTCACGCCATGATCCTTTGAGATTTCGATGCCGCCGTACCACCCCAAGGCATATATCATGCTGTTTTTTGCTACGAGTTGGTAAATATCAAATCCTCTTGAACTGCCCTGGGTCCACGTTACAGCATCGGACGATGTCCAAATATGTTCGGCGTTGCCACCACTGGTTGCCACGCCGACCCACACACTACCACTCGAGACGACTTTCCGAAAATCAGGCATCGACCCCACGGTAGTAACGTTCCATGATTTTCCATCCGCAGAAGACAGCACCGTTCCATCATCCCCCACCGCCACAAATTTGCCATTGCCAAAGGAAATATCGCGCACGTAGGGAACACCATTCGGGAACGTCGCTTGCTGCCAACGACGCCCATCGGCGGACCACGTGATCTGCGCATTGTTCGGGACCGATTCTTTCATCCCCGCAGCAACGAAAACATTGGCGCCAAAAGCCAACCTTGGTTGATCCATGTCTGGTGGCGACCCCACTTTTGTCCAAGTTCCACCATCCCAGCTCAAATAGATTCCACCGAAGTAATCGGCTGCCACGTATCGACCTTTGGCATAGAGAACATTTTCTAACGGATCGCTCGTACCCACACTGCCCGCTGTCCAGGTATCTAAAGGGTCAGTCACAATAACTGCCTTCGATGCGTTTGCCAATCCGCCTTTCATGTCGCTGACTTGGAGGTTGAGATTGTAATTTCCACCGACAATCCATTGCTGTGAAATGTTTGCCGAATTATCCGCCACACTGCCATCGCCAATGTTCCAGGAATACGCCAGCGCATCGCCGTTGGCATCGTTAGCCGCAATCGAATAGGCTTGGTTTGTCCTTGCAGGAACGGAAGATGCTCCAGAAATGACGCCAGCAACAGGCGCTGTATTTCCAGGAAATGGACCAAAATTCACTCGCACATCAAGCCATGCATTATCCCCTGCCCCACCTAACGCTAACGGCGTGATAAAAGCGTTCGAAGTAGCATCGGCGAAGGTTTTCCCCAATGTGATTGGTGCGTCGGATTTCACACCAGACGTTGTCGGCGTTGTATCTACCAACCAACTGCGTGATTGCCCGGGACGCTGCCATACTATGTAGGCTCCTTTTTCAAAGGCAGGAACGCCTGCGTACAGAGGACGATAATTCAGCCACAGATATTCTTGATTTCCCGACGCGGCACTTCGCGTAATCCGCACCCCGCGTGGCGTACCAGAGGTGAATTGGCTATCGATGCGATGCACTCGATACGTATTCGAGCCGCCGAGAGTCGCATCGCTCCATTGATTGTTCGCCAGCCAATTCAGATGAGCTTTCGCCTGTGCATGAAAATGACCTTCAGGGATTTCGCCGTCGCCCATGATGTCGTAATCATCACCGTATTCGTCATTCGCTCCATTGCCCAAAACAGAGCCGTCATTGGTCTGCCAGAAACTCGCATGACCGATGCCATAATTATGTCCAAATTCATGGGTAAAAACTCCCGCGCTAATATTCCCTTGCATCCACAAATTGCCGCCGCCAGCAAGCCCTGCATAGACGATTCCACTTTGCATATTGATGCTACCAAACAGAACCCCAACAATGTCGTAGGCACCCAAACCACCGCCATCGCCATTTGTGTTATTACTCACAGGCCCTACGTCAACTGTTGCATCACCACCGCTGCGGGAATTACGAAACGTATTGCGCGCGTCTCGCAATAATTCCCCATTCCGACTCGCCCCACCATTCACATAATAGGCCGCCGTTTGTGGCATGCGATACAGATTTGCACTCACTCCCGCATTGATCCATGTTTTCCCGTAGGACATAGCACGAATTTGATTCGAAACCACACCATTGAGCACGCTAGCCGTATTCGCTTGGGAAAATGTCAGCCCTGTCTGATCGCTGAAATCCGCACGAATCAGAAAAACATTCTTCGGATTCTCCGTCCAAGCACTCGCTTGCATTTGCGCGGACTCCACGGCGGCATCGATAGCAAATCCCTGCTCCTCACCATCAGCAGCTTTCGCTTGAAATAACACATCAGACCCCGCACGAGGGCCAGGCAGTGCATCCAGTGCCGCTAATGATTCATTCAACAGATCGATTTCCTCTCTTGAATGAAAATAGAAAATCTTCCCGCCGCCGAGTGCCGCAGTAGGTGTACTAGATAGTATTTTGCCCGTTAAAAAACTCCGACTCAGATCATTTTGCCCATTCGGAAAGATGCCACGCACCGCCGTGAATTCATCTTCATCTAACATACGCAAGGGCAAATCGGCCATGGCAGCAAGCCCATCAAGGGTCACACCATGCACGGGGATTTGTTTTTTGCTCATCATGCCCGCCCTGCGACCGTAAGTAAAAGCCTCAAAACGCAAATCGCCGATTTGTAGTTCTGCCATATACGGCACCATCCCCGCAGGAGCGCCACAAATCGGGTAAAAATCATAAGAGGTCACCGTACTAAACGGCTTTTCCACCATGCTCTGCCATTCTTTTGGCAGCAATTCATATTCATCAAATTGCAACGATTCTGCTAGCGCTTGCTGGGGATTCTCGCGAATCAATCGCAACATTCTTTGACGACGTTGCACTAACATTTCTCGCCCTTGTTCTAAGGTCTTTTGGTGGTCTTCCGGCGGTGTCTTCAGAAAACCACTCCACCACTCGCGAAAATCGTTAACGACCATGCTATCATCAATCGCTGCCACAGCCCTTGGCATTACGATCGCTTGCTCGCGGCTGTTGGCATGATTTTTTTCCGGAGCTTCGGGCTTGCGCTGCAGAAACACCAAAATGCACAGCGCCAAAACCAATAAAGGAAGGCTCCGCATCATCCGTAGCCATGAAAAAATCGGGTATTTTTTATTTCTCATAGAATCTACCGATCAAGCTGAATTGATCTGTGGATGGTGTCAAGATCCTCGTTGTGATGGAAACGACAAGATGAACCACTGATTTCTGATTGAACCATGCCGCACTCCGTGCATGCTGGGCTCATGCGCGACGGGCCACCAGCGGTGTTGGACTTTGATGTCATCGATGAAAGTGATGACTACCTCGTGGTCAATAAGCCCGCGCCCTTGATCGTTCATCCGTCCAACGGGAAAGCAGAACCCACTCTCCTTGGCGGCGTTCAACAAATCTTGTCCTACGAAGCCGCCAATGGCCAGCAGCCCGCCATCATCACACGACTTGACCGCGAGACGAGCGGCATTGTGCTCATTGCCAAACACACCGCAGCCGCCAGCACACTCGCAACCGCGCTACAAAATCGACTCGCCGCCAAGGAATACCTCGCCATCGTTCACGGCTGGCCATCGTGGCAAAGTTACAATCTTGACGCGCCCATCCAACGCAAAGGACTTGTGATGCCGAGTGCCATTTGGCTGCGTCGCATCGTTCATGCGTCGGGTCAACCGAGCACGACGTCTTTTCATCTGCTGCAACAATGGGAAAATGCCGAGGGGAAATTTTCTCTACTGCGCTGCGAGCCGATCACCGGGCGCACGCATCAAATTCGTGTGCATCTGGAACATCTCGGTCATCCCATCGTGGGCGATAAAATTTACGGACGCAGTGATGAAACATTTTTGCGTTGGATCGAGTGCCATGATCAGCCCTTTTCTGACGATGGCTTACATCTTCCGCGCCATGCCCTGCATGCCAGTCGGCTGAAGATTCCATGGCGTAACGACATTTGCGACTGGCAAGCCCCCTTGGGTTCCGACCTCGCGGCATGGATCGCAGCCGAACGATAAACAAAATGCGGGTGACGGAAATTTTCATTTCCTTTCTTGATTTGTTGCGGTGCGCGGTTTTAGATGCCGCCCCACAATATGTTGCTTTCCTTTTATAAAATGAATGGTGCCGGGAACGATTTTATCGTCATCGACAATCGCGAACTCTCAGTTTCTCTGGATGAAGATACGATTGCGGCTTTGTGTGATCGGCATCGTGGCGTGGGCGCGGATGGGATTTTGATGGTAGAGCCTGCGCAAAAAGGAGCCGATTATCGATTCCGCTACTACAACGCCGACGGCGGCGAGGCGGAAATGTGTGGTAATGGGGCACGGTGCTTTGGCAGATTTGCGGCGCATTTAGGCGATGGTGAACCAAAAGAAAGTGTTTCCTTTGAAACGATGGCAGGGATTTTACGGGCAGATTTGATCGAGGAAAATGTGCGCATTGCCATGTCAGATCCGCATGACTTGCGTTTGCATACGGGCGTGGCATTGGACGGACTAGCGGGCGATGTGCATTTTATCAATACGGGCGTGCCGCATGTGGTGGTGTTCGTGGATGAGTTAGACGAAGTCGATGTGCAAAAATACGGCACTCTGCTTCGTTACCATGAGGCGTTTGCCCCGGCGGGAACGAATGTGAATTTTGCGAAAGTTTTGGGAGCACAACACATCGCAGTGCGGACTTATGAACGCGGCGTGGAGGATGAAACGCTCGCCTGCGGCACAGGAATGACAGCGGCGGCCTTGCTGCATCATTTACTGACAGGCGCAGCATCCCCTGTGAAGGTCGATTGCGCCGGCGGAGATACCTTAGAAATCGGGTTTGTTGCAGAAGGGCAGAGCTTTTCCCACGTGACCTTGTCTGGGCCCGCCGATTTTGTTTTTGAAGGAGCCATCGAGATTTAAACCATTTTTACCATAAAAAAAATCATGTCATTTCAGGGAACATACACAGCCATTATTACGCCATTTTGCGAAGGGAAAATCGATACCGAGAGCTTCCGCAAACATATTGAAAAACAAGTCGCTGGCGGTGTCACGGGAATCGTGCCAGTGGGGACTACGGGCGAGTCGCCCACGGTCGATATGGCAGAACACATCGAAATCATCCGCCTCGCGGTGGAGTTTGCCGCTGGACGATGCGAGGTGCTAGCAGGCACGGGAGCGAATGCTACGGCGGAGGCCATCGAACTAACCCAAGCGGCAGAAAAAGCAGGCGCTACTGGGACCTTGCAAGTCTGTCCTTACTACAACAAGCCATCGCAAGAAGGCTTATATCAGCATTTTAAAATGATTGCCGCGAACACCAATTTACCCGTGATGCTTTACAGTGTCCCTGGGCGTAGTGGCATTGAAATTGGAGTGGAAACGACCGCGCGCTTAGCGACGGATTGTGCGAACATCAAAGGCATCAAAGAAGCGGGTGGCTCAGTGGAGCGCGTCAATCAACTCGTGGAAGCCGTGCCAGCAGGATTTTCCATTCTTTCCGGCGACGATCCATTGACCTTGCCGTTCATGGTTTGCGGCGCTGTGGGCTTGGTATCGGTAGCCTCAAACATTATTCCCGAAGTCATGAGTGGATTAGTGAAACTGTGCCTAGCGGGCGATTTTGTCGCGGCGGCAGAACTTCATAAAAAATATTACCCGTTGCTGCGTGGCTTGATGTCGATGGAGGTAAACCCCGTGCCGATCAAAACTGCTGCGCATCTTCTCGGCTATTGCGGCCCCGAATTCCGCCTGCCCTTAGTGCCGCTCAGTGAGGCAAAAATCACTACACTCAAGGCATTGCTGGAAGAATTTCAAGTAGCGAGGGCGTAGGCGGCTGGGGGTAAAATTGATGAATGGCACTACGATCAAGAATGCATCGTATAAAATCGTTCATTTTTGGCAGATTTCACAAGATGAGTTCCTACTCAGGGTTATCGGTCTGACCTCGTTTCGAACAAGCTGGCTGGCATCGAGAGCGGGAAGTGGAACCAAGACGGATTGTGCCTGCGAGCGTTCCGCACCCAGCAACCTTCTGGCACACCTTGAGCATTCGGTAAATCAATTATGAAGATCGTATTCTCGACCATTGCAGTCATCGCAGGCGTTATCATTTCTGGGCAATGCGCGATATGGGGAGCTTTGTTAGGCGGGCACGACCCAAGCGCTGGTGACCCTTTCCCCGATTTCAAAGGAGCGATTCTTTTTCTTATCGGTCTGACATTGATTCCGCTGGGAGTAGTCTTTTCCGTTACGTTGACTCGCCGCATTTTTTCATCCCGATTGATTTCGGTTTACGTTCCCATTCCTGTCGCCATTCTTTTGCTGAGTCCACTTTTAAGTTTGGCAACGGGCTACTCAGTCCAAGCTCTCGATAATCGCAAGAAGAAAGAAGAGAAGGAATTTTATCTAAGACAGGAAGCTTCGTATTCCAGCTATGCGGCGCACCTTGTTCGACGGTATCCCGTAACCACAAAACCACACCCGTAAACTACGTCCGCTCTTGCTTCTCCTAGTGGTGGGTGTGGTGCGATGAATTCGATGGCTTTCGCGCTTGCCAGAGTGAAGAAGATTTTTAGAGTAGCGCCCATGAATGATTCGATTGTTGAGTTGACGGAGAGGATTCGGGGATTTGTTGCGGCGCGGGAGTGGCAGCAATTTCACAATCCGAAGGATATGGCAGTGGCGATTTGTGCGGAGGCGGGTGAGTTGATGCAGCATTTCGTGTGGCAACAGGAGCAGCAAATCGAGGAGCGTGTGGAGAGAAATCGGGATGAGATTGTTTCTGAGATTGCGGACGTGGGAATTTTGCTTTTTGAGATGGCCGACTTGATGGGGATTCATCTCGGGGATGCGATGGCAAAAAAAATGGCCTATAATGAAAATCGCTACCCGGTGGAGAAATCGCGTGGCAACAATCGCAAATATAATGAACTCTGAGAATCCTTCCGCAGGCGTTCCGCATCAACGGCGCAAGCGCTACGCAGGGAAAAATCCGCGAAAATTTGCTGAGAAATACAAGGAACTGGATCCGCTCAAGTATCCAGAAATGCAGCAGCACGTAGCGCAATCGGGGAAAACACCGGCGGGGACGCATATTTCTGTGATGCCTGCGGAGTGCCTTGCCGCTTTGCAACTCGTATCGGGTCAATGCGGCGTGGATGCGACTTTGGGCTATGGCGGCCATGCGCGAAAAATCTTGGAAATCATAGGCGAGAAGGGATTTCTGTTAGGGCTGGATGTGGATCCATATGAGATCGGACGGACGGAATTGCGACTGCGCGAAGCGGGCTATGGGGCGGACGTTTTCCAAGCACAACAAAGTAATTTCGCGGGGATTGCGAAAGCATTGGCGGCGAAGGGAAAATCGGCAGTTGATTTTATTTTTGCCGACCTTGGTTGTTCGTCCATGCAGATTGATAATCCGCAGCGAGGTTTTACTTTCAAAGATCACGGCCCTGTGGATATGCGGCTGAATCCCGCGCGTGGCATCAGTGCTGGGGAGTGGCTGAAAAGAACGCCTGTGGATGCGGTAGAGAAAATTTTCATGGAAAATGCGGATGAACCGCAAGCTGGGAAGCTCGCGCAGGGATTGGCGGGGCGGGATTTTGTTGATACACTTGAACTCGCGCGGGAGATTGCGCGCTTGAGTGGCGATGCGAGTGGCGACACCACGCGGCGGGTATTTCAGGCCTTACGGATTGCGGTGAATGATGAGTTTGGTGCTCTGGAGGCATTTTTACGAATCTGCCCCGATTGCCTGTGCTCGGGTGGGCGATTGGCGATTTTGACGTTCCATTCAGGGGAAGATCGCCGCGTGAAAAAAGCGATGAAAAAAGGTCTGACCGAAGGAGTTTATGCGTCGATTAGCGATGATGTGATCGTGGCCACCGCCGAGGAAAGGCGAGCGAACCCACGCGCGATTCCTGCCAAGTTGCGGTGGGCGATCAAGGCGTGAGTTTGATGTTTAATCCTTGCGGGTCATTTCCACAAAGACATCTTCGAGCGTTGGGTCATCGCGATAGATGCTCCGTAGAGGCCAGCCGTATTGGCTCACGAGTTGGGCGATGGGTTCACGCACGTCTTTGCCAGATTCGCAGAGGACATGGTAGCGATGCCAGCCTTCGCCGAGATCTTCGGAACGAACTTTTTTGATGTGATCGATGCGAGAAATTGCTGCGGCAACGACATCGGCATCGCCGGCGACTTCCACAAAAATTCTCCCTGCGGCGCGCATTTTGGCGATGAGTTGTTGGGGGCTGTCTGAGGCGCGAATTTTCCCTGAATCGATGATGATGACGCGTTGGCAGGTCATTTCGACTTCGTGAAGAATGTGCGTAGAGACGAGAATTGTGTGCGATTCGCCGAGTCGTTTGATTAGTTCACGGATTTGGCGGATTTGGTTCGGGTCCAAGCCATTGGTGGGTTCGTCGAGAATCAGCAATTCGGGGTCGTGGACGAGCGCGTCTGCCAGGCCAACGCGTTGGCGGTAGCCTTTGGAAAGAGTCTTGATCATGCGTTTTTTCATCGCCTCCAAGCCACAGGTATCGATCACCTCTGCTACGCGGCGTTTGATATCAGATCCGCGCAAGCCCTTGATTTTGGCGCGATATTCAATGTATTCTCGCACACGCATATCATCATAGAGTGGCACATTTTCTGGCATATAGCCAATTTTTCTGCGGGCGGCAATGGATTCGCGGAAGATGTCATAGCCCGCGATGCTCGCCGTGCCCGACGTCGGCGGTAGATACCCCGTTAGCATACGCAAGGTCGTGGTTTTTCCCGCTCCATTTGGTCCTAAAAAGCCGACAATTTCCCCTTTGGCGACTTCAAAAGAAATGCCGCGCACGGCTTGGTGTTGGGCGTATGATTTCGTTAAATGGCTTACTTGAATCATGTTCACAGATTTTTGCGGGGAAATGTTGACGATTTCGCCTGGCGTGATTATGTATCGCCGCGCAACCACAGCCAAGACAAATTCCTTTGAATTGGCGGCTACCGATCGTTACCAACCATGAAAAATTCCATCAGTGCCCGACTCAATGTCGATCTCCTCGACGAAATGTATCAACGCTGGATCGCTAATCCAGATTCCGTCGATCCAAATTGGGCATTGTTTTTTGAAGGATTTTCCCTTGGTGTGGCACAGCCGCCGGCACCACGCACTTCTACGCAAACCGGCGTTGCGGCAAGCACTAGCGATGGATTAGCGCCGATTGGCGAGCTCGATTTTCGCGCGAAGGTTACGGCGATGGTCGAAAATTATCGCCGCCTTGGTCATACGCAGGCGAACATAAATCCCCTTGCTGCTTCGCCTGAAAGAAATCCACGTCTCACGCCATCGGCGCTTGGTTTTTCTGAGGCCGACATGGAAAAAGAAGCTGCTTCCGCTTTTTTCCGTGGCGGACAACGCATGAAGCTGCGTGAATTTTTCCAAGTGCTAGAGGAAACTTACTCGGGCAACGTCGGCGCGGAGTTCATGCACATCACCAATACGGCCGTGCGCCATTGGGTTCGTGAACGCATCGAAGCCCGTCCGCTACGCGCTGCGGAACCGCGAGAAAATCGCATCAAATCGTTGCAGTGGCTGATGGAAGCAGAAATTTTCGAGAGTTTCCTCGGGAAAAAATTCATCGGCGAGAAACGTTTCTCCATCGAAGGTGGCGAGGGAGCCATGGTCGTGCTCAATGCCATCCTTGAGACTTGCCCTTCCGCTGGCGTTACAGAGATCGAGATGGGGATGGCGCACCGCGGGCGACTGAATGTTCTCGCAAATTTTGTGAAAAAAACGGTGACGACGATTCTTTACGAATTCACACCGAACTACGAGCCAGACTTAGTAGCGGGCGATGGCGATGTGAAATACCACCTCGGTTATGAAAGCATGCGAACTTTACCGGATGGCGAAGTCCGCGTCAGCCTCGCCGCCAACCCCAGTCACCTTGAGGCGGTGAACCCCGTCGTCGAGGGTAAAGCCCGTGCCCGCCAACGCATCATCGGCGATGACGGCGCGGTTACAGATCGCACCCGCGTTTTGCCAATCCTTCTCCATGGCGATGCCGCCTTTGCTGGACAGGGATCGGTGGCAGAGGTGATTAATCTATCGCAACTTCCTGGCTACCGCACTGGCGGCACCATCCATTTAATCATCAATAACCAAATCGGTTTCACCACCATGCCGGCAGATGCGCGTTCCTCACCGTATGCGACCGACGTGGCAAAAATGATCGACGCGCCGATTCTTCACGTCAACGGTGAACGCCCCGAAGAACTTTGGTGGGCAGCGCAATTTGCCCTCGATTTCCGCCAAAAATTTGCCCGCGACGTCGTCATTGACATGTATTGCTATCGCCGCCAAGGGCATAACGAAACGGATCAAGCCGCATTTACCGCGCCGCTATTCGCCAAGGCCATCGCCGCACGACAGCCGGCCAATTATCTCTACAAAAACGAACTCATCGCCAATGGCACCATGACCCAAGCCGAGGCTGATACCCTGGAGAAAAATATTTGGGATAAGCTCGAAGCCGAGCATCAACGCATGCTGGAACTCCAAGAAAAAGGAGATCGCACCGCCTTTAGCGGATCTACGGCAGTTGAACAAGTGCCCTATCACCACGCTCCCGTCTCCACTGGCATTGAGAAAGCTACGTTGTCTCACATTGGCAAAGTCCTCACCACCGTTCCAGAAAATTTCAAACTCCACTCCATCCTCGAAAAACGTTTTATCCCTCGTCGTCGCGAGGCGATGGAAACAGGGAAAAACATCGACTGGGCGATGGCAGAGTCGCTCGCCTGGGGTTCCTTGTTACTCGAAGGCACGCCGATTCGCCTCTCTGGCCAAGATGTTCGCCGCGGCACATTCTCTCATCGCCACGCGGTTCTCTACGATTACGAAACGCGCGAACGCTACATCCCACTGGAAAATCTCAGCTCCAATCAAGCAAGATTCCGTGTTTATAACTCGCTGCTCTCCGAGTATGCCGTTCTCGGATTTGATTACGGCTACAATCTTAGTGCATCGAATCTTCTTTGCCTCTGGGAAGCACAATTCGGCGATTTCTCTAACGGAGCCCAAGTCATCATCGACCAATTTATTTCCTCGGCGGAATCCAAGTGGCAAACGCCTAGCGACATCGTTCTCCTTCTGCCGCACGGCTACGAAGGACAAGGGCCGGAGCACTCTAGCGCACGCCTTGAGCGATTCCTGCAACTCTGCGCGGACGATAACATGATCGTGGGGAATTTCACGACACCTGCGCAATATTTTCATGCGCTCCGCAGGCAAAAACGCCGCGAATTCCGCAAGCCGCTGATTTTGATGACGCCAAAGAGTTTGCTCACACGGCCCGAGGCGGTTTCTGCGATTGAAGAATTCCTGCCCGGCACTTGCTTCCAAGAAATTCTTCCCGACACCCTCGCCCACCAAGCACCAGAAAAAATTACCCGCGTGATTTTCTGCTCTGGTAAAGTCTTTTACGATCTCGATGCCTACCGCAAAGAGCACAACATCACCGACACCGCCCTAGTCCGGATCGAGCAGCTATACCCATTCCATGCGGAACTCGCCCAATTCCTTGTCGGCGAATTTCAAAACGCCAAATCTTTCATCTGGTGCCAAGAAGAACCAGAAAATATGGGGGCCGCACGCTACATCATGCCACAACTGAACAAAATCGTCGGCAATGCCGTGCAATATGCAGGGCGCGAAGAAGCATCATCCCCCGCAGCAGGCTCAAAGGCCATCCACTACCGCGAATTTAAAGCCTTCCTCAAGCAAGCATTCTCCCTTTGATTTCCTATCTCTAACCACTTCCACTTATGACAATCGATCTAAAAGTCCCCGCCTCTGGTGAATCCGTAACATCCGCCAATATTGGACGTTGGCACAAAGCGAACGGTGCCGTAGTCACCAAAGGTGAAATTCTCGTCACGCTTGAAACCGACAAGGTTTCCCAAGAATTAGAAGCTCCCGCTGATGGCACACTCGTCATCATCACTCCAGAAGGCACGGAAGTGGCCATTGGTGCTGTGATTGGCTCCGTCACAGAAGGCGCGGCTGCTCCGGCATCGGCATCGACTCCCACATCTTCACCAGCGCCCGCAGCTGCACCTGCACCAGTAACAGCGACACCTGCACCCGCGCCAATTCAAGCCGCGCCTGTGGCGACTCCCGCCCCCGCACCGATTGTCGCCGTTGCCGCCGCGGTGGCTCCAGAGCCAGTGGCCGTTGTTACCGATGGTCGCAGCACACGTAAAAAAATGTCCATGCTGCGCCGTAAGATCGCTAATCATCTCGTCACCGCACAGCAAACCGCCGCGATTCTCACGACCTTCAACGAGGTAGATATGAGCGCCGTGATGAATCTGCGCAAATCCGTGCAAGATGATTTCCTCAAGAAACACAAGGTCAAACTCGGCTTCATGTCCTTTTTCATCAAGGCCGTTGTGCAAGCGCTCAAAGACGTTCCTCAGATCAATGCCATGATCGATGGTAACGACATTATCGAGAATCATTTCTTCGACATCGGTGTGGCTATCGGGACAGAAAAAGGCCTCATCGTCCCAGTTGTTCGCGATTGCGATAAAAAATCATTTGCCGAAATCGAGCAAGCCATCATCGACTATGCGATGAAAGGCCGCGACGGCAAGATCACCATCGAAGACCTGCAAGGCGGAGTCTTTACCATCTCCAATGGTGGCACCTACGGTTCACTTCTCAGCACGCCCATCCTGAACCCGCCCCAAAGTGGTATTCTCGGCATGCACACCATTCAACAACGTCCCGTCGCCATCGATGGCAAAGTAGAAATCCGTCCGATGATGTATTTGGCACTCAGCTATGATCACCGCATCGTTGACGGCAAAGAAGCTGTGACGTTTTTGATTCGCATCAAAGAAAGCCTCGAAAATCCTACCCGTTTGCTGTTGGGAATGTAGTGCTCGTTCGTTCAACTGCTCTTCAAGCTTGGTGATATACTACAAATAACGAGACAAATAAAATTTTTCTGCTAGAATCAATGTTGTGAGTGAAGAGGAAAAAAACGAGTCTCAAGACGCTGAACTAGCAGCGATTTGTGCCAAAACGCGTAAAAGTCTCATCGCCAAGCTCGACAACTGGGAAGACCAAAGAACGTGGGATGAGTTCTACCAAACCTACTGGAAGCTCATTTATGCTGTTGCCATTAAGTCAGGCTTGCGAGCGGATGAGGCATCGGATTGCGTGCAGGAGACCATTTTATCGATCGCCAAGCAAAGCAAAAAAAAGCTCTACGACCCCGAGCAAGGTTCCTTCAAAACATGGCTCATGAACATGACGCGGTGGCGGATTAACGATCAGTTTCGCAAGCGCAAGAAGGACACATCCATGCAGCAAAATGATTGGGATGATGAGCGAAAGACGGCTGTCATTGATCGTTTTGAAGACCCAAATGGCATGTCTCTTGATCGCGTCTGGGATGCCGAGTGGCGCCGTAATATGGCCACCGCCGCGCTCTCCCGCGTCAAAGCCATCGTCTCGCCGAAGCAGTATCAAATTTTTGATTATTACGTCCTCCGCGAGTGGGATGCGGGAAAAGTGCAAAAGCACCTCGGTGTTTCTATGGCACAAGTTTATCTCGCCAAACACCGTGTCGGCTCTGTATTGAAAAAAGAACTGGATAAGCTGCAACAACATGGCGATTCGTAAAGAACGTGCGCACCCTGTCATTCCCGACCATGAGGTACTCCGCAAAATCGGCGGTGGTGCCTATGGCGAAGTTTGGCTTGCTCGTGGCGTGACGGGTGCAATGCGTGCCGTCAAGGTCGTCTGGCGTGAAGACTTTGAAGATGAACGCACCTTCGAACGTGAATTTGAGGGAATTCTCCGCTTTGAACCGATTTCCCGCGATCATCCGGGACTGGTAAATGTTCTGCACGTCGGGCGATCACCAGACAGCAAATCCTTCTACTATTACGTCATGGAACTGGGCGATGATGTGCGTTCCGGTCGGACCATTCACCCGGTGGAATATGAACCACGTACCCTCCGCGCGGACTCTAAAGACACAAAAGCCCAGAAATTCCCCGTGGATCAATGCCTCGAAGTTGGTCTGCGCTTAGCCGAGGCCCTAGAGCACCTTCACGAAAATGGACTAGCTCACCGTGACGTGAAGCCGTCAAACGTTATATTTGTTGGCGGAAAAGCAAAACTTGCCGATATAGGACTCGTCGCCGCGCGCGATCAACGCACATTCGTAGGCACAGAAGGCTTCGTCCCACCGGAAGGACCTGGGTCTGCGCAAGCGGATGTTTATTCGTTAGGAAAAGTGCTTTATGAAATCGCTACTGGAAAAGATCGGCTCGATTTCCCCGAACTACCCGACGAACCACCGCCAGCGGAAGATCGGAAAAAATGGCTGGCACTCAATCGGATCATTTGCGATATCTGCGAGCCACAGCTGTCAAAGCGGAAAATTTTCAGTGCCTCTGGTCTGGCCGATGCGATCCGTCGAGTACAGCGCGGGAAACGCAGGCGCATGAGCCCCGGCACACCGATCTTGATGACTGGCATTTCCCTACTTGCTGCCACGACTTTGATTACATGGAAACTCAGTGGGTTCGATTATTTGAAATCCCTACTCACAAGAGCGGACTCCGCCATACCGATCACCAATCCCCCACAGCCAGTTGTGGAGAAATTTGGTCGCATCAAAATCGTGGTGGAACCGGAAGGAGCGTCGATTTTAGATGTGGATGGCAACATCATCGGGGAGACTCCCAGCGGTGTAATGAGCTTTCCTGTTGGCACAGAGCTTTCCTTTATTTTGCGCAAAGATGGATTCCAAGAAAAAGAAATCACCCATACCGTTGCCGAGAGTGTTTCGCCATTACTCATCGATGGCAAAATGAAGATATACTCGCCACCCATTGAGGGGCAGCCATGGACGGATCATTTAGGCATTCGCTATTTGCCTGAGGACGAAATGCACGTATCGCGCAACCTGCTCCAAGAAAACATTTGGCGACGCTACATTTCCTTAGAAAAACGCCCTAACAACGCAGGAACAGTGATCAATGTCACAGAAAACGGGCGCCCCTCGCGCATCGTGGTAACTACCGCAGCGGAAGCCGAACTTTTTTGCCGTTGGCATGAAATTGGTGCCGCCACATCGTATCTCACAAAAGACCAGGAAATCATGCCGCGGATGGAACCGCAGTTTTCCCATCCATCTTTTACTGCCGAGTTAAAAAATAAAAATTTTGCCCCGTTCCGCATTGTCGTTCGTCCTAAGCCCTACGCCAACCTCGTCATCACTAGTGATCCTCCTAACGTGGAAGTTCACATTGCCGATAGCAACGGCACTGCGATCAATCGCGGGAGAATCAATGGTCCGACATTGTTTGATAAAGTTCCCACCAGCAATGTGGAACTCTATTTTTATCTCGAAGGCTACAAGCCTCTAACGCGAGCGATTTCCCTACAAAATAAACAAACCTTAGAACTTTCCATCACACTGGAAAAAAATCAAAGTGTCGTCTTTGGTAAGCCGTGGCAGAACAGCATTGGCATGAAATTTATCCCCGTGGGAAATGATCTCATGGCCGCCATCTGGGAAACACGCGTGGCAGATTTTCAAGCATTCACCCAAGCCACAAAAAGGCCTGCTCTGCCCGTCCCGTCCTTCACGCAGGGCCCAGATCACCCCGTTGTTTTTACCAATCGCAAAGATGCGCTCGATTTCTGTTCGTGGCTCAATGATACAGAACGCGAGCAAGAATTTATCCAAATCACCCATGAGTACCGATTGCCTACTGACGCCGAATGGTCGCAGCTTGCCGGCATTCCTCCCGAAGTGGGCGATACACCCGGTGAACGCGAGCCTACCAAACCGCGGCACTGGGCATGGGGACTCAGTTGGCCTCCGCCCATTGCAGCAGGCAATTTCGCTGATGCAACTGCACTGAATGCTTTTGCCGTGCAACAAAATTTCGTCATTCGTGGCTACAACGATCAGTTTGCCTACACCGCGCCCGTGGGATCCTTTCCTGCGAATCGACTCGGCCTGCATGATATCAGTGGAAATGTTTACGAGTGGATTGCCGATGACTATAATGAGTCTGGAAAATACGGTACTCTTCGTGGCGGAAGTTGGAGCAATTACAGCCAAAACAGCATCTCTCTCGACAGCCGATATTCGAAAAATCCTGATAGCAGAGACCCGAACCACGGTTTCCGCATTGTCCTCGTTCGCCCTTCATTTAACGATTAATCAAAGCCACCATTTTATCCAATCCTTAATCAATCCACTCTTATGGTAGAAATCAAAATCAATTATGAAGGCGACCTGCATTGCAGCGCCACGCACGTCCCATCATCCACCACCATCGCCACAGATGCACCTGTGGATAATCAAGGACGGGGCGAATCTTTTTCTCCCACCGATTTAGTCGCTACCGCTCTCGGGGCTTGCATGGCGACTGTCATGGGCATCGTCGCTCGACGCAAAGAACTCGACCTCGCCGGCCTGCGCATCTCGGTTCTCAAGGAAATGAGCACCGATACACCACGCCGCATCAGTCGCCTTCCTGTCACCATCCACATGCCCATCGCTGAGTCGCACCCTGCTGCCGATCTGCTCAAGGCCGCCGTCCACGGTTGCCCCGTTCACCATTCCATCCATCCCGATATCGCTGTGGATGTCGATTGGCATTGGCAATCTTGATTTTTTCTCGGCAAAGATACCATTTACTTTTTGACACAAAGTAAACAGATGGGTATTTTCGTGGTGCCATGAGCACTTATCAAAAATACAATACCATCATTATCGCGCTCGGAATCGGCGGCATGCTTTATGCCGACGGGCTTGCGCCAGGAAATAAAATCGAAGTCACTCTCCGCGGTGTCCCCGCCGAAGAGCAGCAAAAAGTGGACGGCACCTACAAGGTCAGTGAATCCGGCACAATCCGCGCACCGGGCCTTGCAGATGCCGTCTCCATTGCTGGTCTGAACAGTGAGCAAGCGGCACGCAAACTGGAAAAAGCCTACCGCGATAACGAAGTCTATACCAACCCCACCATAGAGCTTGAAATTCTCAATGGTGGCGAAAAAGACGCGGAGGATACGAACGTCACCGTCGGCGGTCACGTCAAGCGCCCGGGCAATGTTCCCTATCGCAAAGATATGAGCCTGTTGGAAGCCATTCAAGGTGCCGGAGATCGTGATGAATTTGGCGGAGTTCGCATCGAACTCCGTCGTAATGGCAAACTGCAGTTGCTCGATTTTCGTAAAGAAGACACGAAAAACCTCAAGATCTTGCCGAACGACAATATTAGCGTCCTCGAAACGCGTCCATTCGAGTAAAAATCGAATCCCAACACTGACAGGTCGGTAACCTCTCCCCCCATGCTACTTTTGCCTTTCCTATCCATGCAAGATCACGCATCTTCGTGCCAGTGAAGGAAACACTTTCCGAGTTTGAGCACTGGCTCTCTGACGTCATATTTGGCCGCGTAAGGGGATTCCGTGCCCTGATCACTCGCATCCTCCTTCGTGCTCTTTCGGGCCTTTACCGCAGCATCATCCAATTGCGGAAATTTCTCTATTTTACCGAAATCAAACCACGCCATTACCTCGGCACCCTCGTCATCTCCGTTGGCAACATCACAGTCGGCGGCACGGGAAAAACTCCCGTCGTAGAACTCCTTGCTCGCACCCTGCGCGACAAGCACCGGAATGTCGCCATCTTATCCCGCGGCTACAAAAGCAAAAACCTCAGCCAACCACAGAAATGGACGTCTCCCAATGGCGATAAGCCAGACCCTTCCACTCTGCCGAAAATTGTCGCCACAGGAAAAGCCGTATTGCTCGACTCCACTTACGCGGGTGACGAACCCTTCATGCTCGCCATGAATCTCGATGGCGTCGCCGTGCTTGTCGATCGCAAACGCGCCAAATCCGCCCGTTTCGCCATCACCGATCTTGGCAGCGACACCCTCATTCTCGACGATGGCATGCAATACCTCGGCATGGCTCGCGCTCTCGACCTCGTTCTCGTCGATGCCACCGCGCCCTTCGGCACAGGTGCCATGCTCCCCGCCGGCACCCTGCGCGAACCGAAGAAAAACCTCGCTCGGGCGAACTACATCATCCTTACGAAATCCGACGGCTCCAACCACGACGATTTGATCAAAAAAATCCGCCGCTACAACCCCATCGCCCCCATCATCACGACAAATCATAAGCCCAAATACCTCGAAAATCTCGTCACGCAAGAACGCCGCCCACTGGACTACCTCCAAGGCAAACACATCGCCGCACTCTCCGGCATCGCCGTCCCAGAGAGCTTTGAAAACTCCCTGCGCAAACTCGGCGCCGAAATCGTTTTCCCCAAGCGCTTCTCTGATCACCACCGCTTCACTCGACGCGAAATCCTTGCCTTTCAAAACCGTTGCATCGAGCGCGATGTCCGCATGATCGTCACCACCGAGAAAGATGCCGTCCGCTACCCACGGATTTTACTCGGCGATGTCCCCGTCTGGTTTCTCCGCATTGAGATCGAAATTCTCCACGGACGCGAACACTGGGATCACATGATCGAACATGTATGCCAACCGCCCGCTTCCGAACCACTTGGCACTGCGATATTACGGCATCGCCATGCATTCCGCGGCTAGTTTCTATAAACATCTACCATTTCCCAACCATGCTTCCATCGCTCCTCGGTCTCACTAAAGAAGAACTCACCACCTACCTCACCGAGCACTCGCACCCTACCTTCCGTGCCGAGCAGATTCTCGATTGGCTGTGGAAAAAACGCCCCGCCTCCATCGATGCCATGAGCAACCTGCCACAGCAACTCCGCGAGCATCTTGCCACCCATTTCTCCCACTACCCACTCACCGCCGCACGCGAACTCGGCTCGCTGGATCAAACACGGAAAATGCTCTATCGTCTCCACGACGGACGCTACATCGAGAGTGTCCTCATCCCCGCCAACCCTGCACTTTATGGCGACCGTGCCGACCGCCTCACCCTCTGCGTTTCCTCTCAAGTCGGCTGTGCCTACGGCTGTAAATTTTGCGCCTCGGGCCTCGCCGGGTTTACCCGCAACCTCACTGCCGCCGAGATTGCGGCGCAAGTTTTACAAACCGAAATTCTTGCTCAAGAACGCATTGATAACCTCGTCTTCATGGGCATGGGCGAGCCACTTGCTAACCTCAAAAATCTACTCACCGCCGTAGAACTCCTCACCTCGCCATGGGGGCTCAATCTCGGGGCGCGACATCTCACCATTTCCACCTCCGGCCTCGTCCCGCAGATCCGCGAACTCGCCGCCCACCCACGCCAAATCCGCCTCGCCATTTCCCTCCACGGTGCCACCGATGAAGTCCGCAATCAAATCATGCCCATCAACAAAAAATACCCTGTCGATGAATTATTTGCCGCCTTGCACGAATGGAATGCCAAAAAAAAGCAACACCTGACCCTAGAATACATCCTCATCCAAGGAGTCAACGACGCACTGGAACAAGCCCACACCCTCGCCAAACACGCCCGCTCGCTGAACGCCAAAGTCAATCTCATTCCCTACAACACCGTAGAAGGTCTCACTTGGAAACGCCCCGCCATTTCCCATTGCCATGCCTTCCGGAAAATCCTCACCAATGCCGGTGTCACCGCCACACTCCGACTGGAAAAAGGCCACGACATCAACGCCGCCTGCGGCCAACTGCGTCTGCAACAAGAATCCGAAGAAGGCATCATCATGCCCGCAGAAATCAAAAAAACCTCGTAAATTCCTCGCTTTTGCCAAATTGGTCATTTTTCTCCGTCATGGCAAACACCACAGGGCGATCAGCCTGCGGCGGAACTTTGGCTAAGGACTGGCAGTGAGGCAATGTGCAGTAGGGCGACGACACAGCCGCTTTTCAGAGATCGAAGAAAAATTTTATTCATAATTCAACGAATCTCACAATTTTTCCGACGCCTCATTTATTTGATAAACCTACGTCCACATGAACATGTCGAGGATATTATGTAATTTTTAACGATTTTGGTGCGTCTTTTTCCTTTATTTTACATTGGTTCTCGGCTTACGTTGATGCAGCAACCAAATTGGCCAAAATAATAAAAACCATAGTTTCGTTTTTAATCATGAAAAGAATCATTATATTATTAGCATTATATGTCATTACTCCTCTCTATGCAGACTTTCAAGAACTAATTTATGTAAAGGGTGTTTCAGAGCTTACTGAGAAAATCATCACTGAATATAAAAAAAGAGACTTTCAAAATGAGATATATGTGAAGTTCAAAACTCTTGAGTTTGAGGATGGTGCGAGTATTTTAAGTTTGTGTAAGGAAAATAAAGTGCCTACTGCATACATTACGCTAAGGTTTGATATTGCACCTGAGCATGGAAACGAGGCCAACAGTAGTGATTTATTGATGACTTTCCCCTCACAAATCAAAGTCGATAAGCCTAAATTTTCCTATTCTCTAAGTTTTGAGAAAATCAAACCATTAACTGAATATATAGTGATTCATGATATGGCAATGTGTGGCCTAGTAGTTACAGAACGAGAGTCACGTAAAGCAACATGGATCAAGACTATGGTTAAAATTTCCTTCGAAAATGATGAAAAGCTATTCGAATTCATCAAAAAGCTTTCGCCTCTTCTCATTAATAAAAACGATAGAAAATTTGATGGTTACCTCGGTATTTATACATTTAAGTATTAAAAATAATTACTCCGGCATCGCGCGACACCCAACAATCCGCCACCACTCAAAATAAAAAAAGTCATTGACCGAATGTCAACATGGAAAGATCTCCCACTATGGCCCGAGGGACTATCCCTTTATGCCGAAGTAGAAACTAGCAAATCACGCTTTGTGAATCTTGGAACAGATGATGTTGGACAATATCCCAAGTTGTTAATCACTTGGGAAGTTTTTGTTGGTTTTCCGAGCTTTATATGGAGCAATTCTGATGGCACTCCTACTACATGGGATAAAAAGGGTAGAGAAGTTGACGAAAAAAGAAACGTCATGCGAGGATTTAGCATTCGGAGAAAAATTACGTCAATATTAAATTTTAACTGTATGAAATATTGTATAATATTATTTCTATTATGTTGCGCACAGTCCTGTGAAAGTATATACACTAAAGAAGTAATTAGTAAAAGTTCATATACACAGAGAATTCCGATTTATACACAATCAAGA
Organism: Akkermansia muciniphila; assembly: GCA_945862285.1. Classification (GTDB taxonomy): domain Bacteria; phylum Verrucomicrobiota; class Verrucomicrobiia; order Verrucomicrobiales; family Akkermansiaceae; genus UBA956. Next base: position 21,493 of record CAMAYN010000047.1, read on the forward strand.
ACTATCACTTCTAAAGTTGATGTGCCCAATGCTACAATAATATTTATAAATAATAACAAATTCAATGTATTAGTAGGTAATGATTTTCATTTTCTTGAAATGAAATCTAAAAGCGGTGTGCCGATTGCAGGCATGGCTACTGGAATAGTATCTCTTTATGAAGATTATAGGTTACTAAGACCAGGTGATGAACATAAAATAAAA